>NZ_JAGTTT010000033.1:0-21872 GCF_018223505.1 Anaerostipes sp. Marseille-Q3525 | reverse complement strand
ATATCATACGTATGTAAAAAACTATAAATCATATTTATTTTTTAGGAGGTGCAATTCACATACACAACACTTGTTCCAGTTATAGTACTAGAAACACTTTTTATAAACTAACTTCAATAACTTAATGAAAAGGAGAAAAACTATGATAAAAATTATTAAAAAATTAAGCATTGCAATGTTAACCGCTAGCATATTATTTGCGACTATTGGAACAAGCACACATGCAGCTTCTAAAGATAATAAAAAAATTCAATATTATAAAGAATATCAATCCATTATCAAAAAAGTGAATACTTCTAAAAACAAGCATTTACAGCTAAAAGACTTTTCTGCTATTTCAGAAAAAAATCTTCTTACTCCAACTCAATTTGAAAAAGTAGTAAAAGGTGATGAAGTTGCCGATTACGATGATATAGTTGCAACAAGTAATCTTCTACGTTCTTCCTCTGATTTAGAAGGAACATTTAGCAAAACAAAATCATTTTCTGTTAACGTATATTCAACCGAAAAAGTTACTATTTCATGTAAAGTTTCTGGTAAATATATTTATGATAAATCAAGAAAACGTTGCTTATTTGGTACTTTAAACAAGCCTAAATTTACAGTAAAAAATGGTAAATGGATTGATCGTGGATATGGACAAAAAACAATTGATGCCGGTCGAACTCTCACTTTAACAGTAACAGGCAAAGCAGTTGCTGGTACTAATGTGAAAAAAAACTTCAGAAAATATATTGAGTATGCAATGAATACAAATGGTGATATTGGATAATTATAACTTCATACTATTATTTAATTACTATATACAGAATACAGACTTGATTTCCAGGTCTGTATTCTTTTATATTCTTATTGAACTCCTTTTTGTGGTACATTGTCATTTTTTATCTCATTTCCATCCAAATCCCTTAATTTATTATCCTCTTGTTCTTTTTCTTCTTCCTTTTTTGTATCTGCTTTTTCTGTTGATTCTTCTTTTTTGTCTTGTCTCATTTTTTGTTGTGTACTTACCCTCTGTTTCTGCTGTGCCTGTTTTGCTTTCTGGTCAGAACAGGATCTTAATAAAAAACTCATGCAGCTTAATAAAACCAGTAATCCAATTGCTATGATCAAAAATTCTTTCTTCTGTTTTCTATCCATAAAATATCTCCTTTCCTACTTTGAAATAATCCAGAATGGTCCTCCTACATCGGCACCACTTCTTGCTTCATTGTATACAATATTAAAATCCCATGCTTTATTTCTCGCTTTACTGCCACAATCAGCAACCAGGATTTTTCCATCACTTGTCATACCTCTTAGCACTATATAATGCCCTGCATTTGTGAAATGTCCCTTTGCCATGATTGCAACAACCAACTTTTTTTCTGATAATGCCTGACTTAGTGCTGACCGATTTTTCCCAATTCCTTTACATTTTAGATGATACTGCTTGGCTAATGCCGGAATCACAGAATGTGACCATCCTGATTCCTTGATATAATATCCATGTTTGGCTCCCCACTGGCATGTCGTTAACGGACTGACTTTCTTTGAAAGTGTACTGATACAGATTGCCATGCTTGTGGGACCACATCCTGCAGCACCAACTGTATTTCCACCAAAATCTGTACCACCCCATCTTGGATCAGCCTGTGAATAATACACTACATCCACTCCACCATTGCCGGACAACATAGTAGTTCCGCCTACATTATTATATGTATAATATCTCATGACTAGCTGGGCATGTTCTGGTGTTCCTTTCGCTCCTTCTGGCATTCTTGTCCGACTGTATTCCTGACTTAATGCAAGTGTATAAACACCACCATGCTGATTAATCCATGTGATCCATCCCGACATTCCGTAATTATATCCTTGAAGTGCTACCATAATTCTTCCAATATCATATGGATTTTCAACCTTTGCTGCCTTTAGGGCATCTCTTAGTTCCTGAACTCCAGCGTTAATTGAACATTCTCCATGTCCTTTTGGAATTCCTCCTGGACTATGGCTGTGTCCACCATTATTATTTTTCGTCTGAATACAGTATAATCCATATGATCCCTCCGCTGCTTGCATTGGGTCTGGCTCTGCTCCTCCAGATTCCTGCATCATCAACGCTAATGCTAAATCTGTATATTCTCCAATTTTATACTGATCGCAATATTTTTGTACCATCGGTCTCCATTTTTCTACTTCTGGGCTTAAGCTTGCCGATTGTGTATTTTGATTTTGTATCGTAACTCCTGCAGAAAATATAACGATCACTAGCAAAATAGGTAACAACAAGCAAAAAAGTGGAATTAATGCTGGCAGGATCATCCCCATTGCAGCAATAATCTGTATTTTTATTTTTGACAGAATCATATTCATTGGTACTGATACAACTGTTTTTGCAATTTCTTTTCCTTCTTCTTCATCTCCCTGCACATACAACATACTGCTCTTTACCAGATTTAGTCCTGCCATTTTTCTTTGATAGACACTTTGTTTCTTTACATCTTTTGCTATTTTTACAATCTTTTTTTCTATCTTCTGATCTGCCTTGGATGTAATCTTCCCATAAATTCCTTTTGCTCTTTGTAGAATTCCTGTTTTTCTTTCCTTTGGAATTTTATGATTCGTAATCGTATTTCTTTTTTGATAGATGGATGGATTTTTCTTCTTTTTATAAGAACTTCTTCCCTGATGACTGATCCACTGCACATAAAGTTCTTCTTTCATTCTCTCGTCTTTATTGATCCGATTTAAGATTTCTTTTGCAAATCTTTCCTGCTCTGTTTGCGATAATCCAGAAAGAAGTTTCTTTCCTGGATGCCTTGCATCATGATTTTTAATCAACTGTAAGATTTTTTGTACGGTAAGAAATGTCTTTTTTCCTTGTTTGACCGCCTTGACTCCAATTCTTGCTCCTTTGGATGTCACATATCCTGCAACCATTAAGCCCTGAACCATCTCTTTTTCCATTGGATCATCTGTTTTTTTGATTCCATCTTTGATCGTATTTTTTACAAAATGTTTTCTTGCTGTTGTTTTTAACTCTGACTTCTCTGTTTTATTTAGCTTTAGTTCACTCTTATGTGTTTTTAGCTTCATCCAATCTCCTACCTTATTTCCTCAAAACTGTTGGTATTATAAAGTTGATACAACTTTTTCTCTGCCTCTGTTCCATTCTTTCTGTCCAAATAATTATTTAATGGCATAATATTTTTCCCAAACTTTAATAATCCTTGGCCATATTCACTGTTGGTAACATAGCTTAACTGGGCATTGGTAATATCTACAGTACGAAGTAATGTTTCTCGATCCGTTGGTGCCTGCTTTGCAAGATAGACAAATTCAGAGTTGGCCAACATTTCTTTTCCTTCTTCAGATCGTAGAACTGTATCTACATTTTGTGTAATCCCAGTACAGATTCCCATATACTGTCGGTACTCCTTCCAAAACTTCTGCAGATATCCGGCAGAAAACGGATCAAGTAAAAGGTTATGAATTTCATCGATATAGATTCTTGTTGCTTTTCCAAGTTTATAGTTTTTCTTAATTCTTGCTTTGATATGCTCCAATGTGATCAATAATCCCATTCCTCGTAGGGCTTCTCCAAGATCAGCTAAACCAAAACCGACCACTCTACTTGACATATCTACATTCGATTGATGGGAAAAGATATCCAGTGATCCACTGACAAATCGTTCAATTGACAAATTTAGAGTCTGTGCTTCTTTTTCTGGCATTCTTTCCAATTCTTTTGCAAAGTCAACCATCGTCCTCTGTTCTTTTTCTGCTCCTGAAATAATTGCTCCATACATCATTCGAACGGCACGATCGATCAGAGAACAATCAACTCCACTTAAATTTCCCATCGTTGCCTGCTGGCAGATTCCATAAGCAAGGTCTACTTTTCCACCGATCACTTTTTCTGGACTCCTTTTTAATTCTTCCATATTTACTTCAAATGGATTGACATAAATATCACTACTGGATGTAATATTTAAAAATTCGCCTTTCATTAATTGGCAGACATCCCGATATTCATTTTTCGGATCTAGCAGGAAAAAATCATCTTCCGAACCGATAAAAGTTTGTACAATCTCCCCTTTATTAAAGAAGCTCTTTCCAGATCCTGATGTTCCAAAGACAAAGCCATGTGGATTTTGTAAATTTTTTCGATCTCCACGTACAATATTCTTTGAAATCTGATTTACTCCATAAAAGCAGCCTTCCTGGCACATTTCCTGTGTAGAAAATGGGACAAGTGAAGCAACTCCATTGGTAAGCATTGCTCTTAATGTCTTAATCTGACGAACTCCGATTGGTAATGCAGTATTTAATCCTTCTCTTTGCTGACAATACAAAGTTTCTAAAACAATCCCAAATCGGCTGGCTGCATTGATCAATGATAAGGTATTTGATTCTAACTCTTTCTTTGTATCGGCTGTTGTAATGATCGTGACACTGGTATAAAACATTTCCTGATCCATCTTTTGTAAAGAATTTAAGACACTTTCGACCTCATCATGTTCCTGACGTTTCTCCCATGTAATATCTGTGGAAAATTCGCCTCTCTTGTTTCGCTGACGTTGCTGTTTTGAAATATCTCCTTCAACACCCATTAGTTTATTGGCAACAAATTTTGCGGAAACCTCTTTCGGTACTGGGATTACATCCACTGTAAATGTCAGATGTTGCGAAAGATCCATAATATCTCTTACAAAGTTATCTAATAATCCCGAAGGAAAATCTTTTACAAATAAAACTCTTGAAAATTTCCCCTCATCCTCAATAAAATCTTCCTTATAAGAAAGCTTCACATTACAGATAGTGTTGAGATAATTCTTGCCTTTCTTAATTTCATCCCATGTTAATTGAAATTCTTCTTCCTTACCCATGCGATAAAAATCATGCAGCGATTTTAATCGATCGATGGCATCCATAGCTGTTAATTTACTCCCAAATCTTCGAAAGGACTCTTCCAAATCATTCTCTAATGTTCGATAATATTCCATCGCTTTCTTATAATCTTCGGTCTGATGAAGAATCGTAAGGATCATATCCAATTCAATTCCTTGTTTTCCTTTTGAAATTCTGTCATCCAATAGTTCGTTATAAGTTTCTCTCCATATGTCAAATTCGTCATTCTTCAGATCAAAAAGTGTCGTTTCTCGGAACTTTTGCATGTCTTTGTTCTTATTTTGTAAGGTCCATTTAAAACTAGTTCCCATCGAATTTAAAAATTTGCACCATGATAAAATCTTTCCTTCTTTTTCTTCCTCATCTAAAGTTGCAAAAGGAACATCCTCAAACCGATAAGCCTTACTATAGGAAGCTTTTTCTCCTCTTTTTCTTTTTTTCGGTGTATGACAAAACACTCCATTCTTCGCAATAGCAGTAATATCTATCGTCTGTTGAATACTTTTTGGTATTTTATAGACTGGAAGATCTTCTTTCGTTAACTGATCAATTTCTTCGTATTCAAATAATGGCATTCGTTGATTCCTCCATAAAAAAATAGATGGGACTCTCATGAGTCCCACCCGTTGATCTTATCGTTCCATATTTTTTTCTTTTTTGTGATTTAGAAATGTTGCTTTCTCTAATTGAAAATCTGGGCCTTTTACCTCATACACTTCATTTGATAAAAATTCTGATGGCTCTACAACTTGATAATTTACCTCTAATACTGCTTCTTTTAAAGCAAATAAATCCAATGGTTCTTCTACAAAACTCTGATCCACAATCAATACTTCATGGATGGAACTTGGCAAAACGTAATACCCATTTGGAAATTCCTTTTTTAAATCTTCCTGCACCTGTGGATACAAAATTGTAGATGCACCATTTAACCCTTCTTTATTACTTAATGAATAAACTGGCAATGCATCATTTTTATCGACTCTAATCTCATGTCCTGGTGGTATTTGTCCATTTTTTTGAATACCTTCCGTAAGGGTTGTAAGATTTTGAAAACTTACAGGAAATACTTTTTCTGTATTTTTCATAGACAACTGGTACAATTGTTCTTCATTCAATCCAATACTGTTTGCAATTTCATTATTAATCGCCACACTTCCCATTCCAAATTCATTTTGGAATGCGATCAAGCGATACTCTATCAAAAAGTCTCCTACTTGCCGACAAGGACAACTAGATAACTTATTGCGGTTTTTTTCTGCATTTACCATTCGAAAGAAAATCCGATCAGTAAATGAATCCATAAATTTTGTACTAACACTATTGGAAAGTTCACTTACCGTTTCCTGTAAAAAAGAATTAATACTTGCATCACCTTTACAATATTTTTCATATAAATCTTTAAAGTAGACCATCACTGGCATATCCACTAATGCACCCGTATCTTTAAAAACTAATCCTTCTATCGGAACTCCATTATTTTTTTGCTGCCATGTTTTTGAAGATACCACCATCTCCTCTGATACATATTCTCTTATATGAAGCTCTACATATTGAGTGAACTGGCTATATGTCATCATTTGATGTTTCCTCCTTCCTTCGTTCTTCAATTTTTTTGGAAATTTCACTGAAATATTTTTTCTTCTTTTCTGGATTTCTTACTTCTACTTCAATTACCATTTCTTCTTCCTGATTCATAAAAGCTCCTTTCATCTTTCATCAAAAATGAGGTATCAAAAACTGATACCTCATTCTTACTTTTTGTTATTTTTTCTTCTTTTTATAGATAATCGCTGCTGCAATTCCTGCAAGGATAATCGCCACTGCATATGGAGTCGCATTCGTCATATCCCCTGTTTTTGGCATACTGCTATTGGTTCCATGATTGCTAGAAGATGTAGATGGTGTTGAAGTTTCTGGTGTTGCTTTTGTTGCATTTGGTACTTCAACAGTTACCTTGGCTTCTCCACCATTGATTCCTTCTCCATTTACATCGGCTTTATTGGTTAATGTTTTTCCAAGTGCTCCCTTTAAGACTTTTGCCTCATAAGTAACAGTCACTTCTTCTCCATATCTTAGTGTTGGGATTTTTACTTCCATTTTATTGCCATCCACATTGATGGTATAATCTGCAATACCCTCTACCTTAATACTGTTTTCATCTAATTTCATTCCATCTGGAATCTGATCTCTGATCACCACATTTTTTGAAATTGTATTTTCTTTTTTCAGTCCAACTTTTACTTTATATTTCACTGTGTCTCCCTCTTTATACCTCTTTTGATCTGCGTCTTTCGTGATCGTAACATCCTGATTCTTCACATCAACTGTATTATCAGCTTCTACTTCCTCTGCATTATCACCTCTTGTGATTGCAGTGTTTTTATAAGTTCCAGTCTTTGCAAAACTTACCTGATATGTTACCTGCAGTTCATCCTTGCTTGTCATATCCTTTCCAGTTTCAATCAAAAACTCACTTTCATTTGCTGTAATCTTACAATCTTTTGTGATATCTTCCTTATTTAATGTAACAGCAATACTATCTGAAACAATGCTGATTCCATCTCCTGTCACAAACTGGTCTTTTACAATCACATTTTTTGCTGTTGCATCAGATTTCTTTTCTTTGACAGTTAAAGTATAAATTCCTGTATTTCCGACTGCATATTCCTGTCTGTCAGAAGATTTTTTGATACTTAATTCTGGTGTGATTTCTTTCACTTCTACCACATTATTCGCCTGATCTTCATTCGTATTATCAGCCTTACTTACTGCAGTATTGGTATACTGCCCTTCTTTTTCAAAGTTTACCTGATAATCGATGACCAATTTATCTTCATCTGTAAGGTCTTTTCCTGTTTCAATCTTAAATTGATTTCCTTCTATACTGATCTTGCATTCCTGTGTGATATCTTCCTTATTTAATAAAACTTTTAGGCTTGATGTATCATATTTCACACCTTCCTGCTGTACAAAAGTATCCGTTACAACAACATTTTTTGCGGTTAGATTTTCTTTTGTCTGTTTTACAACCAACTCATAGCTTCCATTTTCACCGACATTGTACTGTGTCTTATTTGATTTTTTCGTGATTTCTAAGGTAGGTGCTTTCATTTTCACATCTGCATCATCTTGTCCACCACCAGATGGTATTAATTCATCATCCTTGATCAAATCTCCATTTGTATTTTTTGTTGCTGGAACACTGAATGTATTTTTCAAATCTGTAGATAACGCTGCCTCATCTGTAATCGTTGCTTCATAGGTAACAATCATCTTATCTGTCCAATTGCTCATTTCCTTGTAAGGAGAAATTCCGATACATGGAATATCTGAATTGTTCATATTATATGGTGTCTGAATACTAAATCCTGATCCATCCTCTGCATAAGTAATGTCAAGATTACTTGTAACATCTTTTCCTGCAACTAAAACTGCAACTGATCCTTCTTTGATTTCCAATCCTTTTGATTGTACTTCATCTTTTAAAAGTAAATCTCTCATAAAGGTTCCAGGATTGCGATTGGTAATGACTACCTTGTATCCAACACTGTCTCCCACTTTATATTTGCTGCTTGGTGCTGTTTTTTCTACATCGATTTTTGGAGAATTTACATAAACCTGCTTTGCATCTTTCTTTTCTGGAATACCTGCAGCAATTGTTGTGGCTGTATTATCAATTACAGTACCATTGCCGGCTGTCAATGCTTTTGCATCATACTCAATGGTGATCGTTTTTCCAAATGGTAACGCATAATCTCCTTTTGACTTTAGAACCCATCCATTGCCAACTTGCTCAATCGTATAGTTTTCTGCATCGATTCCACTCACTTTTACACTAGAAAAGTCAAACGCTACAGAATCTGGAAGAGATTCATCTCGGATCACAAAATAAGCTGTATCTGCTTCCTCATTTGTGTTGCTTACTTTCACGGTATAATGAATGATATCGTTAACCTGATGTTCATAACGATTCACACTTTTTACAATGTTAAGTCCTGGTGTCTGATCCATTGTTGTGCTTAAATGAATTTCTGTCTCTGGACGATTTGTGATAGAATTCACTCCATTGATTTCCACATAAGCCACATTATTTTCTTTTAAGACTGTCTTATCTTCAGAATAATGTCCATGTTTTTCCCAGGTTTCTTTCAATGTCTGCATTTGTTCTTCCGTTACATCGGTAGGAATATCCATCTGCACATTGATCTCCATGGTATACGCTGCATTTTTATAGAAGTCTTTGTTATTTTTAGGATCTTTTAAGGATGCCACAACATGATTTCCTGCTGTTGTAATATCAAGCCATTCTGATACATCATTTCCCTGATCATTGATGACTTTCACAGAATTGATCTTCATACATTCTTCAATCTCATCACGGAACACAAAGCTGTCATAAGGTTCTGTGGCATTTTGAGCAATCTTTTGTGTGACTGAATAGGTCCAGTTACTTCCAAGGTCTCTCACATTATTTTTTATAACCTTTGATTCATCCTGATCAGAAACAGTTTTCTTTGGTCCTTCAATGTTTGTCTTTACCTGATTTGTTGGAAGATTTTTTCCATCGATGATGGTCTTTGCGCTATTATTTTCGGTAATTGTATTTTCTGTTTCTTTGTAATGCCCATGTTCTTTCCATGTATTTCTGAGTTCTTCCATCTGGCTTTCTGTTGCACCGTCTGGAATATTCATCTGCACATTGATTTTTAATCGATATACCGTATTTTTATAGAAATTGGCATTTTTACTATTCTTTAGTTTCGCTACAACTTTATTTCCACTGCTTGTAATCTTAAACATAGAAGTTACATCTGTGACTTTCGCCTCTGCATTTTCTGCTTCGACTCGAATGGAATTAATTTTCATGCAACTTTCTATCTGATCTTCAAAACTGAAATTATCATAGTAAAAATTGGATGGCATGTTAGATGGAATAGACTGTTCTACGGTATAAGTCCAATTTCCCCCTAGATGTTCTACGGTGTTTTCTTTCACATCTTTCTCATCTTGATCTGTAACGGTTTTCACTGGGGATGATGGCTCAAACTCTGTCATAGACTGTCCTGTTCCTACATACTGTTCCTGATTTGTTGGTTCTTCTGGTTTGATACGTCCAAAGGTATAAACAAATGAATTGTCTTCAAAGATAAATCCAACCGCTGTTTTAGCTTCTCCGCTGTAATTGATATCATTATCTGCATAATAGAAATTTTTATTTCCATTTTTTAAATAACTTAATGTTGTATTGTTTGATACATACTGCCCATCAATCTTTGATGCCGATACACCAATGTACTGTCTGGTATCAATATCTGTAAGAGTAACATTGGATTTCAAAGTGACTTTCTGACTGGTTCCTGCTTTATAAAAAACATTATTCACTGTCATTTCTTCAATGCCGATATATACTGCATCTGTGATTCCTGATCCTAATGCAATATAACCATCCTGATTTTTATATTTCTCAATTGCTGTGATTGTTCTTACAAGATCAACCTTGACCCAATGTCCATTGCTTCCATCGGAATTGCACTGATAAACAGTCAAATCGGAAATCTTAATCTGAATGTTGTTTGCTGTATTCTTACTTGTCTTAAACCAAGTATATTTTTTCATAAAAGCCAGCAATTCTAAGTCTTCACCATTGAATTTGCTTGGAGCTGCACACTTTGTTCCTTTGGTTACGGTTACTTTCGTTGCACTTGTTTTTTGTAATTTGAATCCATAAGAGGCATCTACTTTCAGTGCCTTACTTTTATCCGATTCATAACTGGAGAATCGATGTGTCATCTGATCTCCATTTTTATCGGTATTTTGCCATTTATTTTTTGTACTATCATTCTCTGTGATCTTATAAGCATTTCCCATACTCGTTTGTGCAGAGACTTGCTTTATCTGATTCAAACCAATATTATTTAGACACATCACAGCCGTCGCTATAATGCATGCTATTTTTCTCGAAATTCTTTTTAATTTCGATAAGATATTGTGTTTTTTCATGTCTTCTTCTCCTTTTTTAATGCATTAAAAAAGCACCTCCTTCGGTGCATTGTTTCTGATCTGTATTTTAGGTGGACCACGCTGACACATCATTTTCCTCCTTTTTGGTACAAAAAAAGCAGATATACTAAACATATATCTACTCTTTTTGATTCATTTATTGTATTTGTGGTGCAATTCCAATTGTTCCTGCCATTAACTGTTCACTCACTGCATAATAAATCACAGGTTTTTGATTCTTATATCCTACAATCTTAATACCTAAGTATGACAAATCTCTGGAACTTTTATAGGTTGGTGAAAATTTGCCTGTCTGTCCGGATTCAATTTTTCCTTCATAGGTTGTTGGATCATTACAATCTGGTGTTGGGGTATTGCGTAAATCTCCTGTTGTTGCTGTGATATAATACAGTGTAATTCCATTCTTTGCATGATACCATTGCCACTGATTATCACTTTCTGTTTCCATATAGTAACTGATCCATCCATAATATCCCTGCCCATGGCCACTTGTTGCATTCATAAATGCACGACCACTGCTTGTTTCAATGATGGTTTTCGAATCATCATATTCCATTCCTGCTTCGTTCATCTGTTTTTCTACTGCAGATAGATTGATTGGATCATCAAATTCTGGAACTTTTCCTGTATATTTCTTTCCATCTGCTGTTGTATACTGTGCTTTTTTCGTATTTTGATCTTTTTTGTTGCTCTTTTTATTGTATGCACTGTATTTCGCAGATTTTATATACTTTCCTTTTTTATTATACAAAGATATTTTTGCTGTTGCATTTCCTGCAGGTCGTTTCATCTGAATCTTAAATGAGCCTTTTACTCTGCTTGCTTTTGTTTGATAGCTTTTATGATTCATGGTAATTTTAATTCGATACCCTGGTCTTGCATACCCTTTGATTATTTTATTTTTTATTGAAAACTTTTGAACCTTTATGGATTTTGTTAATACATGGATTTTCTTCTTTAAAATATATCTCTTTCCTCGATATACCTTGATATAAAAGCTCTTTCCAACACTTTGTTTTGGAATCCTTAAGCGGAAATTTCCCTTACAATCTGCTTTTGTTTGGTACTTCTTTTTTCCAATCTTTGCTTGGACCCGATATCTCTTTTTTGTTTTTCCCTTGATTACTTTACTGTTTTGATAAACAGGATTCACTTTAATCTTCTGATTTGCTGCACAAACATTGATCGGCACAGCCATACAAAGACACATTACTAAAATAAAGAATCGTTTCATATACACCCTCCTAATTCTTATTTTGAACATCTGCTTTTAAATAAAGAAATTATATCACATATTTTTACAATTCCCAAACTTTTTTGAAATTTTTTCCTATTTTGTTTCATATTCAATTTCAAACTGACTTTCCTGATTGGTTACCTTGGAAGGTGTTTTCTTTTTTTCTGCTGTTGTCGTTGCTGTTTCCTGCTTTTTCTTTTTGTATGTAGTACTCTTTGTAGGTTTTGTCTTTTTCTCCTGTGTAGATTTTTTTCTTACTGCAGTTGTACTTTGACTGCTCCTTGTTCGGTAAGCCTCTGTTTCTTCTTTTCTTGTGATTCTTCTTTCTGTCGTTGTCTCCTTTCTTGTTCGTGTGATCTTTTCAACCTTTGGTGTCTTTCTTGTTGATTGATCGATTGATTTTTTATTTTGTTTTTCTTTTTTCTGCTTTTTTTGTTCCGTTGTTGTCTTTTCTTGTTGTCTTGTCGTTGGTTCTTTTTCTGATTCTTCTTTTGATAATACCTGTGTACGAATTGCTTCCTGTTTTCCCTCTGCCTCTTGCTTTTGTTTCACTTTCTGTGGAAGAATCGTCATGGCTGTCATGAAAATTCCAACAACAATCCCAATGAGCATTGCCATCTTGATCATCCTTTGTATTGGAAATTTCACTTTCTTCTTTGGAATATCATTTTCTTGTGCTTTTTTCATAGAAATCTCTTCTTCTAAAATTTCTAGCACACTTTCTTGTGTTTCCTCACTCTGATAGGTAAGTTTTTTCATTTTTTTAAGTGCATACATTTTTTTCTGATATTCCATTTCAGACATTCCATTTCGTTGATGGTTGCCAATATATATAATGGCAGAGGCTGGAATCACACCACACCATCCGGCAATGAACAGATCAATATGCAGCAATAACCCTAATGGCAGTATGATAAGGACACAACATAAGCCTCCCAAAAAGAAAAAAAAGCATTCAGAAAGCGTATATCCTAAGAAGAAATTATGTTTGTATCTTCCAAAATCTTTGTTAATTTCTATACTGATATGCTCCATATGTTCATTTCCTTCCTGTTCTATAGTCCAAGATTTTTTCGAACTAAGTTTTCTGCTCCTTTAGTAAGCCCTACGGTTAACGCAATCGTAAATGTTTTCTCAATTAAAACCGCCATCGCCTTGACTGTATCTGAATTTCCTGTCTTTAATCCCAAATCCAACCCCGATCCGATAAATTTACTACAGACAAACAATGTCATGGAGATGGCTACTCCTTCTAACGCATAGGTAATCATATTTTGCAAGTTTGCTCTGGCTACATGTCCCATTCCTCCACCTGCCACACCTGCGATTGCTAATGCAGAAAATGGTGCGGATACATAAACTTTAAAAAATCTGGAATAAACCGTATAAATCATAACCATTGCCAAAACAATAACAACAACCAGACAGATAAATCCAAAGATCAAAAGCACAATGGATTCGATGGGATCGACTTCTTCAAATAGCTTTAGCTGTGCTTTCGACAAACTCATTTTCTTGACTCCACCTGTTAAAACCTTTCCGATCAGCCATGTTGCTGCAGAAAAGATTGCATCAATAATATAAAACGTATTGGTCAATAACCATTCTGCAATGGAAATTCTTGCAAACAACTTGATTGCCATTTCAATATTCATCTCACGTTTTAAATCCACTTGATTTTTTACAAGTCCCATTGCAAAGCATAAACTGACTGCAATCGTTCCGACTGTAATAAAATATGGATTGATCTTTTGTACTGCTTTCCAGATTTCTCCGTCTTTAAACTGTGATGGCGATTCCGTCAAAAGTGCGTAGACACTTTTCATAAAAGTATTCCATACCTGAAATCCAAATTTCACAGAATCCGACATATCGATATCCGGCAAGATACTTGCAATCATCTGCTTTCACTCCTTTCAGGTTTCTTACTGTAATCCAAGATATGCTAAAACAGCTCCCACCGCACTCATTAAGATTCCTCCACCCATTCTCCATAGTCCAGAGGACATCTGCGAACTGTCATGGTTTCCCATACCTCTTCCTGCTTCTGCTACTCCTAGTGCTGCCTGAACAATTCCGTAGACAACTACTAAGCTGACTACTAAAGTTCCCAGTTTTTTAAGAGATGCCAATGGATCACTTTTTCCATCCGCATAAACATAACGTATAGAAAGTCCATAACTAAGTGTTATTAAATATGGAAGTTTCTTTTTGATTTCTTCTTTTACTTTTCTTAAATTTTTTTGTAACATCTTCTTCTCCTTTATGATTGCTCACTAACTTGTAAAATCCGTTGTATTTTGATCTGTCGTTCGATTTCTTCTTCATCCATTGCATTCCAGATATAAGACTTTACGATCTTCTCTGGGATTTCTGCTTCCACAGCTTTGACGATTACATCCATGTATGTCTTTTGGAATTGTGTTTTTGCCAAAATTTCTACTAAAGATAGATCTTCAAAATCTTCTGGAAGTCTTACTTTCCACTCTCTTTTTCTCTCCTTCTCTTGTTGCTTTTGCTGTTCTTCTCCCAATTGCTCTGCCTTTTGTATCCATTCTTCGCTTGGAAATACATGTTTCCCTGTTTCTAATAGTTCCATGATCATCTCATAAGTTAAGACAATCTCATTTTTTCTGATTTCTGAAACATCTTTCCATTGGATTGACTGGGATTTCCTATGAAAATATGGTTTTCCAAACAAACCTGACTGCTTGGCTCTTTTATGTTTTGTCGCATCCAGTTTTTTCCCTTTGATCGGATATTCACCTCGGATCATTACAATACATTCTTTATTATCCATACGTCCAACTTCATCGGGTGTCATCAATTCCCTGCCCATTCGGTCTTCACTTTGAGAACTGGACCCTGATTTTCCTCTGGTCACACTGCTGCTTTTCTTCCAGATTGTCTGTTTTCCTAAAGATTCTGAAATGAATTTTTTCACTTCTGGATCAGTACCACCTAAAAATAATAAGGTATCGCAATTTGCTAATAAGGTTCCTGCAGAATCTTTGTATAATGCTTTGATCTGTGATTTATCCTGAAAGATTGGAACAACACCAATATTTCTACTTCTGCAGGTTGCTTCAATATCAAGATAATTGCTTGGCATCGAGATATTCTTAAATTCATCAAAATAACATTGCACTGGGATTGGTAAGTGATTATTATATTTTCTTGCAGATGCATATAGAATCTGAAACATCTGCGTATAAAGCATTCCTGGTACAAAGTTAAAACTTTTATCATCATCTGGAATCACAATAAACATTGCTGTCTTTGTTTTTTGATCTCTAACTCCACTTACCATTTTTCCTTCTCCCAATGCATATAAATCCATCTCATCTTTTTCAAAAATCTTCTGGATTCCTGGCGATTCAAATGGAAACAATCTGGAATGTACAGATATGATGACACTTCGCAGGGTATCTCCTGCTCCTGACATAAATTTGCGATAGGTTCTTTTTGCAATATGATTGTCGTCTAATGCCTGAAACCGATAATCCAGCGGTGACTTTGCTCCTTCTTCTTCCATTACCTTCGCTTCACTAATGATCATCAAGAACGTATGGAAATTTCTTGGAAGATATTGACGTTCTGCTTCATATAAGACATAAAAAAAGACCGCCTGCATAAACAGCGATTCACTCTTTTCCCAAAATGGATCTCCTTTTTGAGCACCCTTTGGTGTTGTATTATCAATGATATTCGATATTAATTTTAAAACATCATCGTCTTTTTCAATATAAGCAAATGGATTATACCCATCGGATTGTTCTGGATTGATCACATTTAATATTTTAATCTGATATCCTTCTTCCACTAAAACATTCGTATAATCTCGAACCGTATCTCCTTTGGGATCTGTGACTACAAAACTCATATTTGCCTGCATTAAGTTTGGACCAACAAATCGGAATGTTTTTCCTGATCCTGATCCACCTAAAACTACAATATTTCGATTTAAACCACATCGTTTATCCGTCATTAATGAAAAATCTTGTGTAAATAAGATATTTGCTTCTTCATTCTTATCACTTAGTCTTTTTCGCATTTCCGAAACATTTCCCCACTGGGCTGTTCCATACTCTTTTCCTATCATCATTGTTTTTCTACATAGAAAGCTAAGAATATCAACCACCAGAAAAATCATAATTCCGATTAGTATTGCTGGAAAACTTCGTTCATTATAATAAGAAGAAACTCGAAATGGATATTCCATGATCTGATCTAAATGTTGTTCAAACAGTTTCATTCCATTCATAAGAACATCTTGATTTTTTTGAAAAAATCCATCTAGCAGATAATTGACCATATAGCTTAGATATGCAATGATCGGAATACAAATCCACGAACCAAAGTTATATTCATTCTGGTTCATTCACTGATTCTTCCTTTTCTTTTTCTAAGTCTTCTGGTCTTTTCATGATGTATTCTCTCATTTTTTCCTGATAGGCTTCCAAAATGATTTCTTTTAATAAGTTGCCAAATTCTTTCGTGATTGGAGAACAGATACTAACGTATTCGTCTCCTTTTCGGAAAGATGGCATCGTAATAAACATTCCTTCCACACTATCTATGATCCGAATACTGTTTACAGCAATCATATCTTTGATATTAATTGTTGCATATGCACAAAATTTACCCGGCTCTTCTACTGGATATATCTTGACAGTAATATCTTCTTTCTTTATTTCTTCTTTCAAACGAAGCAAATGTTCATACTCTGTCTTAATCTTCTGAAAAATTTCCTCTCTGACCTCTCTTGTCACTGGAAATGCAATATTATGATACTCATGATCTTTTCGTCTGACAGATGGCATAGATAGAAAAATTCCATGGGCTGATTTCATTAATTTCACACCTCGAATTCGAAAGCACTCATTTAGAATGATCTCACAAATTGCCAATGTATGATCATTTTCTTTGTTAATTAGCTGCATATGATTGATTCGAATATTCATCGTTTTCCCCTTTTATCTCTGTTTTGTATTTTTCTTGCTTGGTTTCTTCTGTGTGAACTCTGATCTTGTCACATCGTCAAAGTTTCGCTTTAACTGCATTCCATTCCTGTGATAAAGACTTCGATTCATAGAATCATATACCGTATATTCTTTCTTTAAATCTAAGCGTCCAAGATAAGTCTTCCCTCCATCTGTTAAGATTAAATCCTTCATAGGAATTGAAACAAACTTATCCAATTCTCCTGGAATACGGAATGTCAATTGTGTTTCATCAGATAATTTTTTGTTTAGCAATTTCTTATTACAAGTGATCGCAACCGCATTTCCTTTTGCAAAATCATCTAAAAAAACTTTGTTTTTAAGTTCTTCCATATCGTTTTCTTTGGCTTGACTGGGAAGTTTTTGATTCGCTTCCTTTTCAAGATCAATATTCATCTCTTTTGCTAATGCATCTAAATCTTCCTCTGTAATATGATTCATTGCATAATCTTCCCAATTAATGATCTTAAAATCTTCCATAGAAAACTCTCTTTGATTACGATCTACAATAGATTGCAATCTTAAAATGTCTCTTTCATCAATGACAAACTCTGCGTATATATCATTTTTATTCAGATCTTGCAATGGACAATATGGAATTTCTGCCCGATGCATCCAGTCAAAAAACTTTTGTTGATCTGCTTCATTGATTCTTATCGGAATTCTTCTTTGAATCTGATCCATTGATACTGCCCCAGGCTGTCTTTTCCATGCATTCTTTATTTTCGGTGTTGTATACAATGCACTCATTTTTATTAATTTGGCCAATGCTTCTAAAATTTGTCTGGTTAATGTCACTCCTTTATCTACTACGAATGCCATTGCTTGTCCAGTCATCATTGCCATTTGAATTCCTTCTTGCATTTCACTCATGATCATCTTCCTCTCTGCTTTGATTTTTTCTTTTTAGGAATTATGTATTCTGCAGTTTCTTCCTTTATATTCTTTTCTTCTGCAGCTATTTTTGTATCTGAGAATGGTTTTATTAACTCATGTTCCCTAAAACTATAACTTTCTCCTGTTCTTCCACCAATAATGATATGATCTTTTACAAAGATTCCGATAAGCTCTCCTGCCTCTTTCATCCGTCTAGTCATTAATAAATCCTGTCTTGATGGTTTTACACTTCCACTTGGATGATTATGCATTAAAATGATGGAATGTGCATTGGATAAGATCGCACTCTTAAAAATTTCTCTTGGAGAAGAAACGGTCTGGTTTACTGTTCCCATAGAAACAATATTGGCATTTTGAACAACCCCATGTGCATCCAGATTTAAAACACACAAGACTTCTCGATCATAGTCTTTAATCTCATTTCCCAAGATTTCAACAGCATCCTGTGGTGAATGGATTGGTTTTTCATTATATACAATCCGATCCTGTATCAATCGGATTTGTACGATTTCAAGTCCTATTTCTTTCGTTTCCATCGACTTACCTTCCATCAAATATAATTTCCATCATTTGTCCTTCTTTGAGCTGTTCCACCTCATTTCTTAACTCTTCCATCTTAATGGTACGAATTTCTTTTTTATGTACGACACGTTCTAATGCATCATGTTTTTGTTGCTCATAATCCTGTCGCATGCTGTCAATCCGCACTGATACATCATCCAGACCATATCCTTGTTCCAATAATGCCTGCTCTAGCTGCTCATAACTGGAATACCCATAAAAATTTAAAGCCTCATCATTATTTGAAGTCATAGTTCTCACCTGCTTTCTTTTTTGATTAAGTTACAAATAGCTTCCATCTTTTCGATACCTATTCCTGGTATCATAATCTTTAATAAGTCCTCCTTGGAATATCCTTGTTCCAGTTTATCAGAGATAAAATCTATCTCTGTGCTTTTTAGTTGTAGCAATGCTTTACCGAATTTTTCATCAATTCTACATTTTTGCTTCGTATATTTTCTTGACTTTAAAAGATTTTTCCACTTTAAAGCTCTATTCTTAGATTTTTTGTCCACATCTTCTGATGCCATTTTTTTGTTTTTTGTATATTTGACCTGCAGATAAGCATAGATCGAAGAATCAATGACTCTTTGTTTTTCATCTTTTCCTTTTACATCTTCTTGCAGTTTGGACAGAAAAAAATCTATCAGCTTCTCTTCTGATAGATTGTAATTCTCAATCAAATATATACACGCATTCCAAAAAGTGGATTCAATCTCTTCAAAGTTATATTGGCTTTGATACCATTGACAAAAAGAACGGAATATCTCTATACACTGTTGCGCTTCTTGTTCATGTCTTATTCTTAATTTTTCTACTGCTTCTAATGAATTCACATATCCATCCCTCCTTCAAAAAATGGTACAAAAAAAGCACGTCTGCTATACGACATGCTTTTTTTGCCTTGTTTTACAATTGTAAGTTTATCATAAGAATTGTTTCAGATTGTCCCATTTTTTAATGAAATACTATTTTATTTATTCACAATTTCAAAAATGATAGTTCCACTCACATTAACAATATCGTTTTTCTTATCTACATCATCTAAATGTAAATTCTCAAACCCTTTCATATGCTGCGCAACTATCCAACTCGGATCGTTCATAATTTTTGAATAAATATTAAAAAGATGTTGCCGATATTTTTCTAAATCCATATGAATATTCGGTCTAAAAAATTCACAATCTTTGCATTTAACTTGATAAATATCTGAATATATTTTCAATTGTAAAATCGTATCTTTATACTTATCAAAAAGTAATGGTATACATTTTATCTCTAATTGCTCAAATACTCCCTTATATTTATTAGTATCAAATAAAATTTCCAATTTAATTTCTTTATTTTTGATTTCATACTTTGTAATTGGAAATTGTATGTTATCCAAACTACATAATATCTCCATATCATTTCCTATCTATATGTAAAAGTTATATGTGCATCCTGTGCAACCATAAATGTTTGTTTATTATCATATGTAGATGCAATTCCCGAAAAATAAGCTTTATATTGAGAACCTTTTTTTAATTTTGCATACATACTACTTATACTTTTTTGCCCTGTTTGTGTTCCTTTTCCACTTGCACTTACAGACCCAGAGCCTTTTGCATCATTTGTTTTAGCTGTTACAATCCTTATATTCCCTATAAATAAATATTTTTTTGTAGTTTTTGGCTTCACTGCCCATTGTATAGAACGATCTACATAATCTAACGTACAACTTCCTGCATTACCTGTAATGGTTTTCATTGGCATAATATTTCCGTTAATGCCATATTCTTGTGAATCAATCGCTATCATAGGCATTTCGTTAGATTCTTTTTCTTCCGAAGCATTAACCATAATATTATTTGATAGTAGACAAACCATTATACCCATAATTGGTATACTTTTTAATATTAAATTTTTCATAAACACACTCCTTTTATTTATCTTACTTACAACATTTCATTTCTTTAGACTTTTGACAAAATTTACTTACTGACAATATCGTTAAAATTACCACTTCATCTATGAAAGCACAAAATAGCCAAGTTCTTTTGTCCGATTACGAATCAACCGAATCACATTTTCACTTAAGTTATTGTTGAAACTGCACCTTTCATCCTCCAGATATGTCATCAGTAAATCTTTCCAATTTCAAATATAGATCTTAGCACAGTCAAGATATAAGAGTTGCGACAACTTAAATTTCTTTGTTTACACCCTACACGTACCTTTATTAAATATATTAGATACTTTATAATAGGTTTTTCCATTGTGTGATAATTGATATGTTACACTTCCATGAATATTTCCTAATGTTGATAAACCATAATAATATTTAAAATTTGTTACTAATTTATATGTTTTTCCTATTTTAGGTGATGCGATTGTTTTAACTGATGTTTTTTCTTTTCCAAATTTTACTGTCTTTCCACTTGAATCAACTCTATCTCCGCTTGCATCCGCATACAATTTCAAATCTTTTCCAAATCTCTCTGTACGTTTTACAACACAACCTGAAATCCAATTTAATCTTGCAAAATCAACTTTAGCACTAGGTTCTTTTAAAACTGCTTCTGTATAATTATATACTCCTCTTAATCTCACATCCGAATGATTTTTTGTTATAGTTTCTTGTACGTTATCACCAATCTTAAAACTATAAGATGATTTTTTTGCACTACTTAAATCGATTTCTGCTGTTTGATTATCTGGCACTGCCGTCAATGTTACCATTTCATATTCGTTTAATTTTGTTCCATTATCATAAGTTTCTGTTTTTTCAGCTTCTTTAGGAACAAAAGTATATTCAACTCTATTATCTTCATATTCTGTAATTTGAATATCTGCAAATTGACTAAGCTTTTTCAAATCATTACTAGTTACCTTTTGCATCGAATTTAGCTCATTGGAAAATTTATCATTCTCCTTTTTTTCAACTGAAATTATCTTAGATGCTTCAATATTACTGTCATCTTTTGTTAAACTATTATCATTTCCATATACAATTGTAGGAAATAACATTCCAACACTTAATACTAACACACAACATGTTTTTCTTAATTTCATACTTATTTCTCCTTTCGAAATAATAATTTTCTTCTTACAATAAATAATAATAATATGTAAGTTATAGCAATAATTCTTGCTGAGCGAAATGGTTTATCTATAATGCGTCTGATTTGGAATCCATAATTCACTAATAGATCTCTTATAAATTCATTTAATACACTTATTACAATTGGAATTTCTACAATTAGCATCTCTATCAT
>NZ_JAGTTT010000032.1:0-23881 GCF_018223505.1 Anaerostipes sp. Marseille-Q3525 | reverse complement strand
CTTATCGCTTAAAAAAATATACCGATCAAGAGGAAGAATAGCAAAAATGTACATTCTTAAATGATCAAAAATGTACATTTTAATGTTGACATTTATATATTATAATAGCCTAACATATATCCCTTTGATGTTACTTTTATTTTATCCGACCAGTTAAGCTCTTTAATTGTATTATTCACATAAAATAGACCTTCCACATCTTTAATCCCCATATTCTTCAATATCTTTGACATCATAAGTTTTAAGCCTAGCTTACCTACGCTATCAAAAATTAGGCATCCTTTTTCATATCTTTTGGAAAGTTCTAGCACTAAACTTTTTACTTCTTCTCTTTTAAAATAATGGAATACCCCTGCCGCAAAGAAAACAACTCCGTTTGAACCGTCTACTTCGTTCATCCATGAATAATCTTTTAAATCACATGCAACATTTTTTTCTCTTTCATGATTTGATATCAGTTGGTTTCGAACATTTATGACATCAGGGAAGTCTACATTGACTATACTACAACTTCCATTATCGCAAGCCTTACCAGTCTCATCTAATCCACAACCAAGATTGACAATTGTAGCCTTTGGATAAATCTTCAAGTATTCTTTTATTTCCCAAATGATATCTAACTGACGCATTGCAGCTTCAAGTGCTCCAAACTCATATAAAAATGAGTTATTCTTTTTTTCCAATTCCGAAAAATCATAGTCTAACCTATCACATAATTTTTTGGCATAAATGTCAGTATAAAGAGCAGAAAATTTTTCAGAACACATTTTTCTACCATATAGAGGTATAATCAGTGTTTCCTGAACGGTATTCTTTTCTATTTTTATTTTTTCCACTTCAATGAACCTCCTGAAAATTCCGATTTTCTCAATTCTCCAAACTAGAATTGAGATTTCATATATTCCAAGGGATTTAATAACTGTTATATTTTATTATCAAATATCTCTCAATCCCTTGAAAACACAAAGTTTATCGCAGGTGAGCTTTCCCTTATTGTTTCCCTTGCGTTATATCGTCCCACCAGTGTTTACGAACTCTGATAAGGGCAAAAACAAGGGCAAGAAAATTATATAAAACAGTATAACACAAAATAAAAGTGACATTGTGAACTGATTGAAATGCTTCTGATTTTTGCAACAAATGATTGATTTAACGATAAGGAGATTTAATACGATGAGAACAATATTTGCAGAATACAATCCCAAGCGCAACAGTATTGATGTTTACACCTCTGTTGGCTATATGCTCCGCATTGACTGTTCTCCCACCGCAAAGGATTGTATCAAGTGCCGCCCTAAATGTGTGCCGCGATCTCCGGCAGCTTCCCGCGTCCATGCAAACTCAATATCGGCGGTTTCCAGCCCGCAGCCGAAAGAGGACGCAAGCAGCTTCCCGTCTGTCTTTTCGGGATTTAAGATATAGTCTATCGCAGCCTTTAAGGTTGATTTAATAGGGTGCGTCTTTGTAACCGCCATATCTCGTCCACCGCCTTTTTAATGTCCTCTATATCCTGCCTGTAAACCGTCCCCGTCGCATTGGCGCGTTTTGCAATTTGGTTGATGTTCCGGCTCACCGCTTGCAGTTCCCGGATATATGCTTTTGTGTCGCTTCGGTCAACGACAAGAATATACCCGTCTATCGCCATTTTACGGAAGTATGCCCCATACTGCTTTATGGGAAGCTGCTTCATCTTCTCGTCGATCAGCCGCTTTTCTTCTTCCGTAACGTAAAACTTCATCTGTATATTTCTCTTTCGGTTTTCCATTTCCGCACCGCCTTTCGGTATAAGGGTTTGGGATTATCCCAACAAGCATTTTCCGCAAACGGGTACTCGTTTGCTGTGCTTGCTATCTACTCCATACCCCCACCGAAAGGCGGTATTTGTTGCGCGTTCCTTTGATTTTGGACGCAAAAAAAGATTGCAGCCGCCATGCGCTGCAATCTCCCGATTTCTCATATTGTGAGGTTAATCCTCTGCTTTTTCGACTTCCGTTATCTCCCTTGCTGTTGCGGTTACAATCCGTATGCCTTTATCGCTCATACCGTCCAGCAGCGCGTCAAGCTGCCGCCGCCCGGTGGATTTCTCCGCATTGCTGTTCGGGAAGAAAAATTGATCTACCGAAATATGATACCGGGTTACAAGGTCATAGAATACCTGTAAACTCGGCTGTTGTCCCTTGTTCTCGATATTCGCAAGGTAGCGCGGGGAAATATATAACTCGTCGCTTACCTTTTTGCGGCTCTCGCCGTATTCATTTCTCGCGGCTTTTATAGCTGCCCCGAAAGCCTTAAAGTCGTACAATGGTACGGGTCTTTTTGCCATTTTCATTCACCCTGTTACATTTTACAGTTCACCTTTCTTTTTGGATATGTCCACACAATTCATATCATTAGGTTAAATACTTCCTGTTGTGTATTGACAGTAGACTGATTTTCTGATAAAATAAAATTTATGTAAAAGGAGGCGGCGTTTATGTTGCATAGCATGCGTATTAGATAAGCATTGAAAAAAAGGATTTTCCCATTTTCAACATGGGCTTTTTTGTCATGCTTATTTTGCGGATGCTATACAAAAAACTAACGACGTATAGATATAGTATAGACATAGTGCAAGCTATGCCTTAGTTTTGTTGTACTGCTCTGTGCATTATAAATGCAGGTCAATGCTCATGTTGAGGATTGACCTGCATTTTTTTGTGTAAAAAGGACGAGTGAAATATAATGCTTAAAAAATATTGGATAAAATGTCCGATTTGTAACGGAAAGACGAGAGTTCAAGTATTTCATAATACTGTATTAAAAGATTTTCCTCTTTTCTGCCCTAAATGCAAATTGACGCATATCATTGATGTAGAAAAATTAGAGATTGTAATCAAAAATACAGAAAAACAAACTTTTATTATTTAGAAGAAAGGATATAAAAATGAAACGTTTACCTAAATATACGCCTGCGGAAGTACGGAATGATCCATACGGATTTACTTACAAAGAAATGTCGGAAGTTATTGGCGAGAATGAAGCAAAAGCCTTATATGAAGAATTATATAAGCAATTACCACGCAAAAAAAATCTATCAATGTTGGTAAAAAATATTTGCAAAAGCAGTGATACTGAAAAGTATGTTTACGAACTGAAAGACAACAAATACATTGAAACGGTTTTTATCAAGCGGCGAGATGGTGGAACTGTTTGCGTGAGCACACAAGTCGGTTGTCCTGTTGGTTGTATTTTTTGTGAGTCCGGGCGAAATGGCTTTGTTCGTAATCTAACATCGTCAGAAATCGTACAACAGATTATATTGTTGCGTCGAAAAGTAAACCGTATCGTTTTTATGGGTATGGGAGAGCCTTTATTCAATTATGACAACTTGATAAAAGCAATCCATATTCTCCGAGATAGATATGGGCTCAACTTTCCAACCGACGGCATTACCATATCAACAGTTGGTCCGGTCGATCAATTAAAAAAATTGCGCGAGGAACATCTTAAAATTCAGTTGACAATATCTTTACACGCAGCAACACAATCTGCAAGAAATCGTATTATTCCTCACATGCGCATATATGCTATTGAAGATGTTGTTAAGCAAGCCTTATCCTATTCTGAAAGGCATAATCGCAAAATTGTCTTTGCGTATTTGCTTTTACCGGGTATAAATGACCGGCCCTCAGATGTAAGACAACTTGCAAAATGGTTTCGGGGCAAAAAAGTTATGATTAACGTGTTACAATACAACCCAACAAGCAATTCAAGAATTAAAGCACCACAGAAACGGGAAATAGTTGCATTCAAACATCAATTAGAGCAAGCAGGACTTGAAGTTACTATGAGAGTTTCTCATGGCAGAGAGATTAACGCGGCTTGTGGACAGTTAGCTAACACATATAATAAATTCAAAAAAAAATGATTAAAAGTGCCAGACGCATAGACGCAGAGCCGATAACGCATTAGGTCAAAAAACCTATGTGTTATCGGCTTTTTTATTTAATATTGCGCAAAAGCCGCTGTTCCCTATTATAGAATGGATTGCGGGTAGTGTATTAAAGTCGCCCTTTTTTAAGGATACGGCGGTATCGGGGAGGTATCGCCGTGTCCATTTTTATTTACTGTAACCCGCCTAATGCTTTGCGGTCAAAAAAAGCTATGCTCCGCAAGCGGGATATTCCGGCTATGAATGTGAACTGTCAATACATTTAGCTACTGCTTACATTTCCTTTGCGCCCGTCCGCGTCTTGCGGACGGGCGCATTTTGCTTTTTTCAACTTTTTTCTGAAAAGCGCACTCAAGAGCCATCTCCCGAACGGGTACGGAGCGAAAGGGGCAGAGAGGACAAGCCCTTAACTCCCGTCCTCTACTCCACGCGGGAAGGAGGTGAACTCTATGGAGCTATCTTCTTCCGACAAGGAAAGAATACAACATCAGTACGACGCATTAGCAAAGAAAACTTTGGTCGGCGAAGCGAAAAGCCACCGCCGCACTCTTGCGAAACGCGCAGCACGCGAAGTTACTTTTTCGGATTTGAGCGAAAGCGAACTCGCGCAGCTTTTCACAACGGACGAATACGAAAGCGATTATTTCCGTTTTCAAGTGTCCGGCTTTGATGTACTCGTCAAAAATGAACTGCTTGCCGAAGCCCTTAACGCTTTGCCCGAAAGGAAACGCGACATTATCCTTTTGTCCTACTTCTTGGATATGAGCGACGCGGAAATTGGCGAACTGCTGAATGTTGTACGCACGACGGTTTTCCGGCACAGGAAATCCGCGCTTGCGAAAATCAAACAGTATTTGGAGGGAAAAGCAGATGATGAATACCGTTAGGAAGTCTGAAAATCTGTTGCCGTTCCCTGTCATTTCCGCAGCGGCAAACGGCGACACAACCGCCATGTGCGCGATCTTGAAGCACTACGAGGGTTACATAGCGAAACTTTGTACCCGCACGCTGAAAGACGACGCGGGCAATACCTATTCCTATGTGGACGAGGAAATGCGTAACAGGCTGCAAGTGCGCCTTATTACCCGCACCCTTGCTTTTCATGTAGGATAATCTTTTAGCCCATGCGGGGAGCGTGTCCCCTTTCCACGCTTCCCGTTATGGGCTATTTGTCGTTCCGCAAAAGCATATCCGCTGTTGATGTGCTTTTGCAGGCCGACAAAGCCTATTGTTCTTTGACAAAGAAAGCGGCCTTTGGTGCGCAGCATAACAGGCAAACGGGTACATTCCGTCTGTACCGAGCCAGTCGGCGGGTACGCCATGACAGCTTTTCCCCATAGGGGAAAAGCCGAGCGAGAACTACCGCGCCGTAAAACAGGTTTAGCAGCTTGTGGGCGACGACATACAAGGCGGCACAATGATACTCCCGCGTTGAACACCCTCAAAGTATTGCGCGGCGCACCCATAAGCATGGGCCGGGGTGAAACTCCCGTGAGGTTGCAGCTAACAACCGCCCGTTTTTGCCTTTTGACGAATATAGTTTATCCATACAGGAAAAGGAGGTTTTTCTAATGGATAAAAAACAGACAATTACAACCGAACGCAAAATAGGGAAAATCACCTATCTTGTTCAAGCGTTGCCGAGTGAAAAGGCAACCGATACAATCCATAAAAAGATTGAGAAACTCATTGTAAAGGATTTGCAGAAAAAGCCCGGAAATCCGGGATTTTTAGCGTCCGAGTAGTGCATTAGGCGGCGGGATATGGTATAATGATAGCAACACATTATACCTGTTTATTCGGCTGTCGGAAAGGAGGACTAATGTTACAGTCGAATAAAATCACCGCCCTTTACTGCCGTTTAAGTCAAGAGGATATGCAAGCCGGAGAAAGCGGAAGCATACAGCACCAAAAAATGATACTTCAACGCTATGCGGACGAACACCATTTTTTGAACACAAAGTTTTTTGTGGACGACGGATTTTCCGGCGTGAGTTTTGAGCGCGAGGGGCTGCAAGCGATGTTGCAGGAAGTGGAAGCCGGACGAGTGGCGACGGTCATTACCAAAGACCTTTCCCGTCTTGGCAGAAACTATCTGAAAACGGGCGAACTCATAGAGATTGTATTTCCCGAAAACGGAGTACGCTATATCGCGATCAACGACGGAGTTGACACAGCGCGGGAGGATAACGAGTTTACCCCCTTGCGGAACTGGTTTAACGAGTTTTACGCCCGCGACACAAGCAAGAAAATCCGCGCAGTTAAACAGGCACAGGCGCAAAAAGGCGAGCGCGTCAACGGGGAATATCCATACGGCTATATCCCAGACCCGAACAACCGCCACCACCTTATACCCGACCCGGAAACCGCGCCGATTGTCAAACAGGTTTTCGCTATGTTTGTTAGCGGCGTGCGTATGTGCGAAATCCAAAAATGGCTTGCGGAAAACAAAGTCTTGACGATTGGAGCGTTGCGCTATCAGCGTACAGGACAGGCGCGGTATCAGCGGGCAATGATCGCCCCCTATACTTGGCCGGACAAAACGCTCTATGACATATTAGCAAGGCAGGAATATTTAGGGCATACCATAACCGCGAAAACTCACAAGGTATCCTACAAGTCGAAAAAGACCCGGAAGAACGAAGAAGAACAACGCTATTTCTTCCCAAACACCCATGAGCCGCTTGTTGACGAGGAAACCTTTGAACTTGCGCAAAAGCGGATTGCTACCCGCCACCGCCCGACAAAAGCAGCGGAGATTGATATTTTTTCCGGCTTGCTGTTTTGCGCTGGTTGCAGACATAAGATGTATTACCAACAGGGCGTAAATATCGAGCCGCGCAAGTTTTCCTATTCTTGCGGCGCATGGCGCAACAGGGCAAGGACAGGCAGCGAGTGTACCTCTCATTATATCCGCAAAAACGTACTTCTTGATTTAGTGCTGGAAGATATGCGGCGGGTTTTGCGGTATGTTAAGGAACACGAACAGGACTTTATCTGTAAAGCTACCGAGTACGGCGACATGGAAGCGAGAAAGGCATTAGCGCAGCAGCAAAAGGAACTTTTCAAAGCACAGGCGCGTATGACCGAACTTGACACGCTTTTCCGCAAGCTGTATGAGGACAACGCATTAGGCAGACTGACAGATGAACGGTTTGTGTTTCTAACTTCCGGCTATGAGGACGAAAAGAAATCCCTTGCCGCAAGGATAGACGAGTTACAACAGCAGATCGCAACCGTTACCGAGCGAAAAAGGGATATATCAAGGTTTATTCAGATTGTCGGGAAATACAGCGACATACAGGAATTGACCTATGAAAACGTCCATGAGTTTATCGACCGTATTTTGATACATGAATTAGACCGGGAAACCAACACCCGGAAAATCGAAATCCATTATAGCTTTGTCGGACAGGTTGATACCGAGCAGGAGCCGACGCAAGTTGTCAACCATGACCGCCGCAACATGGTAGATGTAAAAAGTATCGCTATCTAACCCCAGCAAATGTCAGCCCCGTTATTTTATCCGTTTCCTCAATTTTAGCCGTTAGCATTATGATTGGATAAGTGTATTTCTTTCGGATAAGCTGGCAAAGTGAAAAGCCGTTCATATCCGGGAGCATAATATCCAGAATGGCAAGATCAATGTCGCCGCTTTCAATACACGACATGGCATCCGTTGCGCAGTAAAATTTATAAACGACGTAATTTTCGTTTTTCAAGTAGACCTCCAACAGATCCGCTATATCTTGCTCGTCATCTATAATCAATATCTTTTCAGACATATTTTCAACTCCTTTGCTCATATTTCCAATTAAGTATAGCAAATACAACATCTAAATTCACAATGGATTGCCTGAGAAATTATTAAGATTTTCCTAACTTTCGAATTTAGGCAACTCAAAATGCTAACGTAATTTACATATCAGTTTTTTATGTGTCATACATATTCTCCAATATACTTCCATATAATGCACAGATTGACTTCACAATTGCATGCCATGAAATATCAGCAGCATAAGAATAATTTTTTTGATATGTTTTCCATAAGGTCTCCATAACCGGACTTGATTCAATTTCATCAAATATTTCTCTTATATCCTCAGCTTCTATCAGGTCTAATGTTCCCCTTTTTTTGGCTGTAGCCACAAGTGCAGTCCATAAAACTTGTTTTTGGAGTTGTTCTCCATACAACTTTTGTAAAATATAAATATCATAAAAATCTCTCATTCGTGTATTTGTAACGTTTCGACTAACAACAGTTTCCAATTTTTCAGCCAATACCGTTTCCAGATTATATGCCCATACCTCAATAGTGCGGTCTTCAAGCATAAGATTAAATTTGTACTTGATTTCTCTTGGTGTAATTACATCCCCTGTAGAAATATCAATCTTTAATGGTGTGATTACACCATCAAATTTCGTTTCCATGCTTACACGAACACCAGGATAATCTGCTTCTTCCATGATTTCCGATATCCGTTTGACCCGAAATGAAACACCATCGTCCAGTGGAATTGATATAATTTGGGATATAATCATTTCTACATCCTCCACACTAACATTAGTGCCTTTTATGGTAGCATCCAGATCCATAGTAGCTCTGGCATCCAGACCAACCATTGCCGCCACAAGCATTCCACCTTTTAATATAAACTGGTTTTTATACTCTGATAAAGAAATTCGTTCTAAAAAACGTTCCATCATATAATTCCGCATCAAAATCTGTGCATCTGCGGATTTTTTCTTTGACATATTACGAATTAAATCCTTTAATTGTCTTGCCGTTGTTATCATCTAAAGTAACACCTCCAAATATGGTCTAAGTATGTTTTCAACATGAAACATAGCTGCGTATTTCATAAGCATCCGTAAGTTTTTATCCTTACGTTTTGCATATTGTTTCAATGCGTCTTGAAAGACCTGCATTTCAACATTTTTTCTGCTACGAAGCAGATCACAAATTGTTCTCTCCATGTCATAAACGGGAACGGAATGTCCGAATGATGTCTGCATAGCTATGATTCCTATTTCATGTAAATCCTTTTTTACTGTGTACACTTGAAAACCGTCTTCCTGCAAACGACTTGGATTATATCCAGTTCTTACTGTTATGGTGTATTTCAAAGGCTCTCTGTCCGTTAAATCATGAAAAAACAATGCAGTTTCATGAGAAAATACAGCTTGACCACAACGTAAATGCAAAAGGTACATTGCATCTGTCCACGTATCCGGCGATACATACACACCATGAGCAGCTTGTTCTAATCCTCGTTCCTTCACATATGCATAAAACACAGACTTACTAATTCCATTATTTAGAACTTGAAATGTCTGAATTGTCCCTCCACATTCACGCAACAACAAATCTAATTTTTCAAACTGAGTCATATGCTTTCTCCTTTCGTGCTAATATGATAATATATATTAGCACGAAAGTAAAGACATATAGTACCAATAAAATATCGGTATTTTTGTTTTAATGATATCCCCTTGTTTCTCGCCATCCCTTTACATACCACCTGATTCCAACATATACCAGTTGCACGAATAATAAGAGAAATAGCAGATTGATTGGCAATGTTGTCTTTATCCACTTCCCAAAGTAGATAGCTGTTGCCATGCTTATAAGTATTACCATTATGGTAATCATATCCCAACAGCACTTCTTATATAACTCTGCAATCTTTATCTCTATAAATGCTACAAGTATTCCAGCACCCACCAAACATCCACCGCAGATCAGTATTCTTATCAGCCAATATACAATTCCGGCAACGACAGGATTGGATATTCCATTACTAATCTGTGCCATGTTCTTTCCTGTCAGTATAATCCACCCTGCAATGGTCTGTATAAAAGTGGCGATTGTATCAAAGAATACCACGCAATCAGAAATAAATATTTTTGACCGTATCATCTGAAAAAGAGTAGTTGATACGGAATACCATATCAGCAGAAACATCAATGCTTCATACATGGCTGTTTTTGTTTTATATCTGCCTGCCAGTTTTTCTCTCTGCGTATCATACTTTTCCTTGGCTTTCAGATAAGCTGTCAGGTTACAGTTCCCACACTTTTGATAGAGTACTGGCTTTTCAACCGGTATCTCTACTTTTTTCTGATGAGAGAGTGCATAGTCCCGTTCCTGTTCTGCCTGCCTTAGCTTATCTTGACATTCCTCTGTCATGATTTCGGCAGCGTGCGTTTTCTCTTTCTCTCTCTGCAACAATTCTTTTGTTTTCCTCAAGTCGTTCTTTAAGGCTTGAATGTTCCCTGCTCTGTTCTCGCTGTTTAACCTCTCGTTCAAGGTCAGCGATTCGTCGAGCTGCATTTTCAGTTCCCGGATAGTCCTGTCTTTCTGGTCGAGTTCTTCCTGCATCTGCTCTGTCAGCAGAAGCAACTCTTCCAGTTGATCGTCGCTCTTTGAGTTTCTTAATTCGTTCATCAATCGACCTTCCTTTCTCTAATTGCTGTTCAAGTTCAGTAATTCGCTGTTCTGTTTCTGCAATAGCCGGTTCTCGCTGTTTAATTTCTGTGCCAATTCCTGCCATTGCTGATTTTCGTCTGTAAGCTTCTGTATCTGGTCTGTCTTTTCTTCCAGAAGTATCAACAGTTCTTCTGTATCCGGCAAGATTTGAAGCAGTTCTGATAATTCGCTCTCTAATTGCTGCAATCGTTCTTCCTGCTCCTGAAAGCACATCAGCTTCTCGTCCTTTTCCTGTATTTCCTGAAGCATCTCTGCCATAATATTCTGCTGTTCCTCTATCTGTGTAATCATTGCTTCCATCATGGGAATTACTTCTTTGCTTTCTTCTAATGTCATTCAACCACTCCTTCCATATTGACAATGCACCGGATACCTTACCAAAGGTTGTGATTACCTTTTGCAGTAGTGCATTTTGTTTTTTAATCATCTGGTTTTCCTCTACCTTCCATGAACCATTCCATATCTGTCCGGTGAGATATTTTTCCTCAATCTTTCTTGCATCCGCACCCTCATGAATCGTAGGGATTTTTAATTTGCCCTGTCTTTCATAAGAGCGGTGGTCAATCTGATTGTCTATGGATAAATGCCGGTTACACATCCCAGCCCATTCGCTTCGCCATAACTCACAATTCTTTGGATTATTCCAGCCGGTAGCATCGGTCAGAACCCGTTTCCATTGTTTTCGGTTTCTTGCCCCGACTTTCTGTACTCCGTTTTCATCAAGTACCGGAATGCGGATTCCATGCCGGTCAGGATTTTTCTTATCCTGCCACCAGTCCGGGTGGGATTCATCAACCACGATATTTCCGTCAGTATCTCTGGCAAAATCCCAGTCCTTGACTTCTTTGCTGCCCCATGAATGATCCAGATTGAATGGTCGCATGGTTACAAGTAAATGCACATGTGGGTTTCCATCGCCCTTATCGTGTATGCTCCAGTCGACACACATTCCCTTATCCACGAAAGTCTTTTGAATATATTCGGTTGTATAATCAATCTGTTCCTGTCTGCTCCATTCTTTCGGCAGGGAAAATTCAAATGAGCGTCCAAGCTGTGCATCTGCATTTTTTTCTATCTTCAATACCTCATTCCATAGACGCTGTTTCTGAAATGTGATTTTAAACTTTTCCAGTGCGGCATCTTTATCATCCGCTCTTTTATAACGGATAGACTGTTGAAACCTTTTTATATTTTCTTCCGGTACATGCAGCCATTCAGGAGGTGCATTTTCGCACATCATCAGACTGGTGTAGACGACTTCCTTTTTGGAAGTATAGTAACTGATTCTGCCTGTTTCCTCATTCTTCATCACATCTCCATTAAGATATGCCGATGCGGATATGACAGATTTTCCTTTACTGCGCCCGACAATCTTTACTGTAAAGTGAAATATCGCCATGATACGATTCCCCCTTTCTGCCGTATCCGGCATTGATTTCCGACAGCATCTTCTTCTGGTTTGGCAGAAGTGAAGCTGTCGGAACGCCCTCTGCGCAAGAGTGCCCCCTGCGGCATGAGCAGGTCTGGCTGAAAGCCCCGCCGACGGAACGAGCCCGGCAAGCGTAAGCGCAGACCGGTTGCCACTTGTGGCAAACTTATAAGGACGACCTCTGGTTGTCCATAAGTGCGCCCTTCATTCAAAGGCAATGAAGGGAATGGAAAAACCACTCCCTCCGCCATTACACTTCCTCCATATCTGTAAGTGGCTCTTTCTGCATCGCCTTTGAGAAAAACTTTCCGTTTGTTTCCTGCCTTTTTAAGAAGCCTATCAACTTTGGTAAATCTTCCTCCTCAATCGGACAGCCAAGAACCGATTCCACTGCGCCACCAATCTGACAGAGCCTGTGGGTTCGTTTTTTACTTTCCTCTGCTTTCTTTCGCTTTTCCAGTTCCTTCCGCTGTGCAATGAGCTTTTTTGTAGCTTCAATGCTTTCCTGTTCCTTTTTCTCTAATGCACGTATTCTTTCTTCATAAGTCTTTGTTGATTTCGCCATATCGTCTTCATCCTTTCTTTTTCCGATAAACAACAGTTCCCGGTTGCATATCAGGAGAAGCACATGGTATAATCCTCTTGCGTGTAGGTATATCATGGCTTCGGTCTGATAGAACCTTTGGCGGTTTCTTAGGAAGCCGCCTTTTTAAGTTGCCACATTTCTTGTGACAGCTTTTACATTTCCTTTATCCCTCAGATCACGCCCCTCGTTGGCTTCCATGAACTTTTCCAGAATGTCAGTTTTAATAAGGACTTTTCTTCCGACTTTTAATACCGGAAGCTTCTTCCATTCAACCAGCTTTCTCAAAGTGTTTCTGCCAATTCCTGTATAGTCGGCTGCTTCCTCGATGGATAATGCAATCTTTCTTTCCGTCATCTTGTCACCTCCTGTTAAATTGCATTATGCAATTTTTGTTGTGCTGTTAGTATAGCGGTTTTATATTGCGTTGTCAAGCGTTATGAAATTTTAAAAATAATCATTAAATTGCATATTGCAATTATGTGAGGTACATGCTATAATTCATACATACCGAAAAAGGAGGCAATCAGCATGAAAGATAAAGAACTACGCAAGCTGATAGGTAACAGGGCAAAACAGCGTCGTCTGGAATTAAATCTGACACAGCCTTATGTTGCAGAGAAGATGGGAGTTACCGCTTCCACAATCCTTCGTTATGAGAATGGTTCGATTGACAATACCAAAAAGATGGTGCTGGAAGGTCTTTCGGAAGCACTTCATGTATCTATTGAATGGCTCAAGGGGGAAACCGATGAATACGAAACCGATATTACGGATAAGAAAGAATTACAGATTCGTGATGCAATGGGCGATATTCTCAAACAGTTACCTCTCGACCTTAGTAAAAAGGAAGATGCTTTTTCCAAAGATTTACTGCTGTTGATGTTAAAGCAATATAACCTGTTTCTGGAATCATTCCAGTTTGCCTGCAAGAATTACAAGGGCAGCACAAATGAAGCTGATATTGCAAAAGTAATGGGGTTTGAATCGAATGATGAATATAACGAGATTATGTTTCTCCGGGAGATCACCCATACTGTTAATGCTTTTAATGACATGGCAGATATTGTAAGGCTCTATTCCAAGAAACCGGAAATGGCAGAACAAAGGCTTGAAAATCTTTTATCAGAAGTTTTGTATGAGGATTCCGATTCGGTATAGAACGACAACCGGAGTTATGATACAATGAGCACGAGCGAGTCAGGCTGTTTACAGATTTGACGAGCGGCGAATTGGCTTATGGACTTGTCCATAAGATGCCTACACGCAAGAAGCATTTCATCAGTTCCGATTGTCTGATATCGAAAGGAGACACACGATTATGGCAAAAGGATCTGTAAGAAAAAAAGGAAAGAAATGGTACTACCGCTTCTATGTAGAAGATGCAAGCGGCAATCTGGTTCAGAAAGAATACGCTGGAACAGAAAGCAAAAGTGAAACGGAAAAACTGCTCCGTCAGGCAATGGACGATTACGAAAGCAAGAAATTCATTGCAAAGTCGGAAAATATTACAGTTGGAGAATTACTTGATATATGGGCAGAGGAAGAATTAAAGACCGGTACTCTCAGTAATGGAACAGTCCAGAATTACCTCGGTGCTATTACCAACATCAAGAAGCATCCAATTTCAGAGAGAAAGTTGAAAAATGTAACATCTGAGCATTTACAAGCCTTCTTCGATCTGCTTTCCTTTGGTGGCACTTATCCAGATGGTTCAGAAAGAAAAGGTTACAGCAAAGATTACATTCGTTCTTTCTCGGCAGTATTACAGCAGTCATTCCGGTTTGCAGTATCCCCAAAGCAATATATCACTTTCAATCCGATGCAGTATATTAAGCTGAAATACCAGACGGATGAGGTTGACCTGTTTTCTGATGATGACATGGATGGCGATATACAGCCAATTCCACGAGAGGATTATGAAAGACTGATTGAATTTCTACAGGATTACAATCCACCGGCAATACTTCCAATCCAGATAGCTTATTATGCAGGACTTCGTATCGGTGAAGCCTGTGGTCTGGCATGGCAGGATGTAAATCTTGAAGAACAGTGCCTTACGATCAGACGAAGTATCCGATATGATGGTTCAAGGCACAAGAATATCATCGGACCAACCAAACGAAAAAAGGTAAGGATTGTTGATTTTGGAGATACACTGGCAGAGATTCTTCGCAATGCCCGAAAGGAACAACTTAAAAACCGAATGCAGTACGGAGAACTTTACCACAAAAACTACTACAGAGAAGTAAAAGACAAAAACAGAGTTTACTATGAGTTCTATCATCTGGACGGAACAGAGAATGTTCCAGAAGATTATAAGGAAATATCCTTTGTCTGCTTAAGACCGGATGGAAGTTTGGAACTGCCAAGCACGTTAGGAATTGTTTGCAGGAAGATTGCTCAGAAACTGGATGGATTTGAAGGATTTCATTTTCACCAGTTGCGACACACCTACACAAGCAACCTTCTGGCAAATGGAGCAGCTCCGAAAGATGTACAGGAACTGTTAGGACACTCAGATGTCAGTACCACAATGAATGTCTACGCCCATTCCACAAGAAAAGCCAAGCGGGAATCCGCAAAGTTACTTGATAAAGTGGCAGGCAACGACTAAATAAAACTTTCCCTTATTTCCCTTACGATTATCTCATAAGGGCAAAAATAAGGGAAAATACATATCATTTCACTAATGAATGGGCTGAAAATCCTGTAAAATAGGGAAAGTTAGAAAGATATTTCGGCAAACTTGAATTTATTTGTTATTTTACAAAGATTGCATCATTTCAAGTATAATTCCATCAGGGTCCTTAAAGTAAAATGCTTTGTTTTTACCAAATCCTTGTGAACTAAAATCAAAATACTGTGGTTCAGACAGGCACTCCACATGATTTTCGATAAGAGATTTGTAGACAGAATCAATGTCATCCGTATAAAAGCATACTTCCGAGATAGATGTCGTAAACAAGTCTGATTGTTCTTTGTGGATTTTGCTGTCTACAAACTGGATCAATTCAACAGGTGGTGTTTCAATATTCTCAGAACCATTCAAATATGCAACTCTTGCCTTACAATTTTTCTTTTGAAACATTTTATCTGTCTCTTCGCCAACCATCATGATTTCTCCTTGATATTTAAGTCCAAGTATATCTCTATAAAATTCAATTGATTTATCTAAATCTGAGACTGTCAATCCTACATGATATATTCTTCCAACCATTTACTATTCTTCCTTAACAAATGATAAATTTCGATTTGTCTCTATCTTTATTTCTTAATTATACACAAGATTTGAAGCTTTTTCTACTTATCTATTGTTCTAAAATCTCTTTCAAAAAAATAATTTATAAAATTTTTAAAAAATAGGGTGTCAAAAGCCTGAGCAATTCCAAATAAGTGAAGGGAGCTTCCTGTATAATAAAAATGTGGATGTTGAAAATTGAAAATACCTCAGAGTACAATAAGACTACTGACTGGCAGGTTAGTAAAAATCTTATTATACAGAGAGGTATCTACAATGAAGTCTAACACACAGAATGCAAAAATTGAAGCTATTACAGAAAAAACTTTGGTACTCGGAATTGATGTCGGAAGTGAAACGCACTATGCCAGAGCTTTTGATTACAGAGGAATCGAGTATTCAAAGAAGCCATTTAAGTTTAGTAACACAGAGGTCGGATTTGCGACATTTAAGGAATGGATCCTGGATCTCAAAGAAAGGCATGAGAAGGATAAGGTGGTTCCGGGGATGGAACCGACAGGGCATTATTGGTTCAATCTTGGAAAGTTTCTACAGGATAATGAAATGAAACCGGTGCTTGTAAATCCTCACCATGTAAAAAAATCAAAAGAACTCGACGACAACAATCCAACTAAAAATGACCGTAAGGATCCGAAAGTTATAGCAGGATTAGTTAGAGAGGGACGTTACATGATCCCATACCTGCCGGATGGTGTCTATGCTGATCTTAGAACGGCATCAAACATAAGATTCCAGTTACAGGCGGAACTTACAAGAATTCAAAACAGGATCAGTCGTTGGTTCAATATATATTTTCCTGAATATAAGACGGTATACGGAAAGCCGGATGCCAAGAGCGGAATGCTGATCCTTAAAGCAGCACCACTCCCTGAAGATATCTTGACGTTAGGTATCGATGGAGTGAACCAGATCTGGCGAGATGCGAAGTTAAGAGCAGTTGGAAAGGCGAGGGCGAAGACTCTGATAGAAGCTGCTGAGCACAGCATTGGAAGCAAAGAAGGTACGGTGTCTGCAAGAATGGAAATCCGAATGCTTCTGGAGGACTATGAATCCAAAAATATGCGTCTACAGGAAGTTATGGTTCTAATTGAAGAACTGGTAAAAGAGATTCCAATGGCTGAAAAGCTGTTAGAAATCAAAGGAGTGGGAATCAGGACAGTGTCAGGGTTCCTTGCAGAAGTAGGTGATATCAGCCGCTTTAACAATCCGAAGGAACTGCAGAAGCTTGCAGGATTGGCATTGGTTGAAAATAGTTCGGGAAAGCACAAGGGAAAGACAACAATAAGCAGACGAGGCCGAAAGAGACTCAGATACCTGCTTTTTGAGGTTGCAATGTCGCTTGTGGCGAAGAATCCGGAGTTCAGGGAGCTCCATAATTATTACACAACCAGAAGGCTGAATCCATTGAAGAAAATGCAGTCACTTATGGCAATTGCAGCCAAGCTGATACGAGTCTTTTATGCGATGCTGACTAAAGGTGTGGATTATGATCCGAAAAAGATGATCAGTGACATCAAGAGACCGACAGTTTATCTACAGGCTGCGTAAGAAAGACAAGTAACTATAATGGAGGCTGTCATGTGGACAGTCACTGAATCAAGCAGAATGTAACAGATAACGTCCACTGATCACAGTGCTGAAACAGGAAGCAAGTCAGTAATCAATAATACAAAGAATGAGCCAGTAGTCGGGCAGGAATTTTCACCATAGGGCAAGACCCTGTAAGGGAGCATAGCTGACACCCCTGGTTATGGGCAGGCAGGACGAAGGAAGTTAGGACCTCTGGAGACAGAGATGATCCTGGTGGATATAGGAGGTTAGCTGCCATAGAGGGAAGGGTATACACAAGGCCAGTAAAGCGAAAATCAAAGACGTTTTATTTTGTATACCATTCAACCGCTATTTCAGTACCTGATACATCGAAATGCTCATAGCTGTGGCTTATTCACTGAGATAAGAAAGGTTGGAAAACCTTGAATTTTCAATAAAAAACACTTGATTATATGAGGAGTAATTCCAATCAATAAACAGTTCGATGTTCGTGAAACAAAGTGTAGTGATAATGATGAGATTCATAAATTGGTTCAATTGTTGAAAGTAATGTAACTCCAATAGTATGAATTTAATTACAGAGGAGAGATTAAAAGATGGATAAGATTTTGTATAAGTATACTACTCTGGAATCTCTTGCGTTGATATTAAGGAGTAAAAAGATAAGGCTTAATCCCTTAACGGTGATGGATGATCTTCAAGAGGCACAATCATCTGATGAAATAGAATATGGCAAATACGTGTTTATTTCATCTTGGATGGATCAACCATTAGAAAGTATTGCAATGTGGAAATTGTACTCTAATATGTATAGTGGGGTAAGAATAGGATTAAAGGAGAACCCTTTTGTAAAATACACAGTTAATAAACAAGATGTTGAAAGAGTATATCCTTCTGCTAGCTTGAAAGGCGATAGCATGGATTTGATTGTTCCAATTGAAGAGTGTTTCAACGGAAACTATTTTGTAATGAATTTTTTGTATGATATGTGTTTAGAAAAAGTTGAATATACTGATAATGTTGAGTTATTATCACCTCAAATTTTTAATATAAGTCAACAAGGAATTGAAATGAAATCTGCTCAATTGGGCAAATATAAAAATACATATTGGGAGTTTCAAAATGAGGAGCGATATGTATTGCGATTTTTACCTTTAGATGTGAAAAAAATCACTTCAGAAAGTAATGCTGCACAGATGGTGTATGATGCATTTATGAATAAAAAATCATTTATAGATTATTATGATTTGGAGATAAGAGATGATGCATTTGTTTCAATGGAAATAACGTTGTCACCACAATTTACAATGGGAAATAGGATTTTACTTGAAGCCTTGATAGATAAATATAATCCAAATTTGAAAGTGCATGATAGTGTATTAAAAGATAGAGTTAAGTTATAGATATTTCGTGATTGCAAAATGCTTGCAAAAAGTCCCGAAACGATAAAGAATGCATAGAATATCAAGAATAATTATACAAAATATAGCAATGTAAAACATGATTAGACACAATATATAGTTGCTGAAATCGAGTTTGAATAAGCAATGAGTCATGCGTGAGTAAAAGCGGAAACAGCCAGAAAAGAGCATTTATGTTCTTTTCTGGCTGTTTCCGCTTTTAGGAACATAGGACGAAAGTCAACATCGAGATGTGTATGACGCTTGGTACAGGGAAGGATGATTATGATGAGTGGTATATCTAATATTGAATTTAAAGAAGCCAGGTATTGCAAAATTAAATATGAACTTCACAATACATCTCAATATACTCCTCAAACCGAGGAAGTGCCAAAGTCAGTTCTCCACGAACAGCCCCATTCACAACACCACGTTCCATCAATCGCTTTCGATAGGTATTCAATAACTGTGGAGATATCGATAATTTCTCACGAATTTCCCCAGTTTTATAAACTCCCGTAGAAATTACATAAACAATCTTCCGGTCAAGTTCAGAAAGTTCACTCCATATCTTCTCATAAGCATAAATGATCAATTCCTCGTCAAACTTAGGAAGCAGTTTTTCAAGATCATCATTTGTCTCCCACTTCAAATAACCAAGAATCTGAAAAGCAAAAGGATACCCCTTTGTAAGTTTCGCCATCTCAACAGCCTCACTTGGAGAAATGTCAAATACAGAACGATAACTTGTAGTAATTGCAGGAATGCTAAGTGGTTCCAGAAAAATTTTTGGAGCACGATATAAAAATGTCAGACTCTTCTCGTTTTGAAGATTGCTGATATTATCAAACAAACCAGCCATTACAAGATACACAGGGTAATTCTGTGTAATATAAATCTGAAAATTACTAGCAAATACTTTGACATAAGAATTATTTATAATCTCATCAATGATAAAAAGAACTTTCTTTCCTTTATTTTTTAACTTCTCAAGAATATTACGAAGCATAGCTTCTTTTTCCAAAGAATCATTTGTTTTGTTTACCGACAACTCAGCAATTCCGAGATTTAGATTTAATCCAAGATCCAGATCATGAAATTGTGAAACGCGGGTAAGTTCGGAAACTGCACCAGCGATCAAATCTGTATCAGCACTCAATCTTAAAACAATCCATTGATCATTTGAAGAATAATGATCAGCAATTTCAGCAAGAGAAACAGTTTTTCCAGAACCTCTGACACCAGCAACCATATAAACTTTATTTGAAGGGTTTTCCATATCAAATGTATGAATAATTTTACCAATTTGATCTGTACGAGATATAAATTCTGTAGGCTTTTGTCCAAATGTTAAAGTAAAAGGATTTTCCATAAATTTGTCACCTCCATGTTTATTTATGTTTATTATAATAATATATGTTTATTCATATTTATTTATGTTTATTATAATAAATGACAGAAAATAAAACAAGCATATCCTCTTTTTCTAAAGAAATCCATGTACCATCCATCCATTTTGTTTTATAATAAAATACATAATATCAAACAAATAATTTGTAACAAATAATGATTATAATACAATAAAAATGTAACAATTAATGTTTAATAAAATTTTCATAAACAATAGATTCTCAAAAAAATAACAACAAGTCTTTGCCCCGTAAGTAAATTTATTAAAGTAGACAATACCAACAAAATAAAAAGAACCCTACGGGTTCGCGAGTGAAAATATGAAACATAATTGAAAAAACAAAAAAGAAAAGGAGAGAAAATTATGAAAAAATTTATATTTTTCACTTACGCAAAGAAATTTTTAGAAGGAATCATAAATGGAAATGAAATTTTAGAAAATCCAGCAGTTGATTTTACAGTACGTGCAAAAGCAGGAGAATTCGATAAAATATCAGATATAGAATATAATGAGCTTTTAGCCTATTGTGAAGACGCCAATTCCATCTGGAAGAAACAGACAAAAGGAACGGCAGCTCAGTTATTAGCGAATGTGATGCATGTTGCAAAAGCTGATAAAGAGACATTTATATATATGGCGGATCCACTAGATGAGGCACAGTATGAGAAAGCCAAAGAAGAAAAGAAAGAACCGATTCCAAGTGAAATCTTTACAAACTATGTTGCCAGATTTATCGAAGGAATTGCAGACGGCAATAAATTATTGAGAAATCCAAAGAATAAAATGATAGATCAAGAAAAGATTGGAGAATTAAATGATATTGATGGAGAAGAATACGGAAGATTAGTGGCACACTGTGAAATGGCTTCAAGATTTTGGAGAGGAAAAGGTGCAGAAAATTCTGCAAGACTTCTGAAAAATGCGATGAAATTCTGTAAGATAACGAACACAGTATTGTTTGATACAGTACAGGCACTTGATGATTCTTATTATTTCAAAATAGGAGAACTTGAAACTGCACCAGAAGAAGAATGGGATTGTGAATTAGATGAAAACGATATGCTCATCGAAAAAGAGAGATTTAGTAATGTAGTGAAAAATTTCTATGGAAAAGACATTGAGACGTATACAGATTATATGATGATATTGCAAAATAAATATGATGGGATCTGGCTTCGTCGTGAGGCTCGTGATAGTACCAGAGAAAACGACTATATTGAATTTAACTATTTTGAAAGAATCCTAAATGAAAAAAGAGATCTTAAAACATGGAGACCAAAAGAAATCTATGATTATGTGCACAATCAGATCTATGGTCAGGAAGAAGCTGTAAAAGCGGCATCTATGTTGGTATATAATCATATCAGAGGACATAAAAGAAATGTACTTTTCCTTGACCCAACAGGATGTGGGAAAACAGAAATCTGGAGAGTTTTAGGAAAGCTCTATAAGAATATTCGAATCATCGATAGTACAAGAATCACACAGGAAGGATGGAAAGGAGAATATAAGTTTCAGAATGTGTTTGACGGAATAGAGGAAGATACCGCAGAGAATATGATCCTGGTATTCGACGAATTCGACAAAATGTGTGAACCTATGTATGGATCAAATTATAGTACAGCGATTCAGAATGAGCTGTTAAAGTTCATGGAAGGAACAGATATTGAATGTAAAGATGATAAGGAGAAAGCCAAGATAAAAATGATCAACACATCTAAGATCAGCTTTGTATTCTGTGGAAGTTTTGAGAGCATGATGGGGAAGAAAAATATGAATATCATATCGCATCTGTAAGATTTCTTCCAGGAGAATGCAAAGAATTCAAACATTTATTTAAAAGTGCGATAAAATATAATGAAGCGGAATTTAATTAATTCACAGATACTGATATAATGAAAATAACATTATTATCATGAAACGATCAGGAGGAAAGACACAAGAATGAACATCAAAAGAGTAGCAGTTCTAGGAGCAGGTGCCGTAGGTTCCTACGTCATCTGGGGACTTTCAAATAATAAAGATATCACACTGGGAGTTATAGCCAGCGGAGAGAGAAACGAACGCCTCAAAAAACGAGGCATAATGATCAATGGAACCCAATACACGCCAGAAGTTTGGACACCAGAAGAAGCAAAGAATGTGGATCTTCTGATCGTATCGCTAAAGTACGGAAGTCTAAGAGGCGCATTAGATGATATCCAGACGATCGTAGGAGAAAACACAACTGTTATGAGCTTGATGAATGGAGTTGACAGCGAAGAGATTATCTCAGAGAAAATCGACAGATCACACATTTTATATTCCTTTATCAAAGTAGCATCTCAAGGAAAAGAAGACGGATACCATTTTGATCCGGAAACAACAGTAGGAATCTACTTTGGAGAATTAGAAGAACCATACGAAAGCGAACGTGTCAAAGCGGTCAATGATATTTTTGAAAACACAGGACTCCATTGGATTATTACAGATGACATACAGGCAGAAATCTGGGGCAAATTTAGACTTAATGTCTGCAATAATCTGCCACAGGCAATCTTGGGAGCCGGCGTTGGATGCTATGAAGACAGTGAACATATGTCAGCGATCCGCGAAGGCTTAAGACGAGAAGTAGAAGCAGTTGCCAAAGCAAAAGGAATTGATCTAAGCAAGATCAACGCAAAATCCGGCAGAGGAAGTGCGGTTAAAGCTTCCGCAAGATATTCTACATTACAAGATATTGACGCTGGTCGCCACACAGAGATTGATATGTTCTCTGGGGCAATGATGAGAATGGGAAAAGAACTTGGAATTGCAACCCCATATAACGAATACACGTATCATATGATCAAAGCACTGGAAGAAAAGAATGACGGAGTATTCCAATATCAAGGGGGAAATGACAGAGTGTCATGGTCAAAATAAATATACAAGGAGGAAAAAGAAAAAATCAAAAAATAGAATATGGAAGATTTTTTGCATGATGATTCTGATAATTATTACAGTGGTATTTTTGGAAGCAGGGATTCTTTATGCAGTAAACAAAAGAAAACAAAACAATGACAGTTCCTTTTGTGAAAAAATTAGTATTATGATAAATAGACGATGGTCAAAGACGCTGATATAATAAATATAAAGAAAGCACGAAAAAACGTACAAAAACAGGAATAAAATGAATAATATATCAGGAGGAAATGATCATGGGATTCTTTTTCAAAAACAAGAAAAAAAACAAAACAGAAGAGACGATGGCACAGGCATCAGAGGTAACAACGGAGACGACTACAGCAGATGGAATGATTCTGTCAAGAGAAGGAATCAAGCTAGGGCTTCCAAGTGTCAGCATGGAAGAAGCGATTATAGCAGCAGGAGAACTATTAAGAGATCTTGGATATGTAGATGATGATTATATTCCCGCAATGATTCGAAGAAATGAAGAAGCATCTGTGTATATGGGATTAGGACTTGCAATTCCACATGGGACAGAAGATGCGAAGAAAAACGTCAAGAAGAGCGGGATCATCGTCATGCAGTATCCAGAAGGAGTAGAATTTAATGGCGGAACAGCCCAGCTTGTCATCGGAATCGCTGGAGTTGGAGATGAACATTTAGAGATTCTTGCACAGATCACAGAAGCAGTGACAGAAGATGAGATTTTGGAAAAATTAAAGACGACAACAGATGTTGATTATATTTTAAAGACATTTGCGAATATGGAATAGAAATTTTAATTTGTAGTTGGCCAACTGTAGAATTCGAGTATATGATAAAAAATAAATAAGCAACTGAACGCGATGCATTGGAATTTTGCTCATATTATGGCAAAATTCCAATGCATCGCGTTC
>NZ_JAGTTT010000031.1:0-25144 GCF_018223505.1 Anaerostipes sp. Marseille-Q3525 | reverse complement strand
CCAAGTCTGGAAGGGATAAACGCTGAAGGCATCTAAGCGTGAAGCCCCCCTAAAGATAAGATTTCCCATACCGAAAGGTAGTAAGACCCCTTGAAGACGACGAGGTAGATAGGGCAGAGGTGGAAGTGTGGTAACGCATGGAGCTGACTGTTACTAATCGGTCGAGGCTTTAACCAAAGAAGGCTAGAGTGTAAAAGATGTAGATAGTTCTTGTATGTTGTTTTGAAGGTATATCCTTTATATATAGATTTAATAATGAAATTCGAACATTCTTATAGATAAGGATGTTTTTTTTCGTTTGTAGGAGTAAATTACTAGTATCTATATAAATTTCATGATATGATAAATAAGAAGAAAGTGAGAAAAATATCATGAGAACAATTTTAAAAAAAGGATTCATATTGATGATATCCTTATTTATTGCTGGGAATTTAATAACAGTTGCTCAGAATAATGTATCAGCAAAAGAGAAAACAGCAGATTCAAATAATGTGACTAGAAAAGATAATCAAGAATATAATTTCCCAGAAGATATCATTGAACCAGGACCTGAATTACCAATGTATCTCTATCCGCCAAGCATTGAAAAAATTACAAATACAATGAATGGAATTAAGATTCAGTGGAAGAAAGTTGAAAATGCAGATGGTTATCGAATACAGAGGAAAACGGGTAAGGACAAATGGAAAGATTTAAAGATATTAAAGAAAAATAAATACACAGATAATGCGGTAAGAAATGGACAAAACTATAGATATAGGGTTTATGCATATGCTGTGAATTCCGTAGATTTTATTGAGAATACAGGAATCAAGAGTATTACAAAAAATTTTTTATATCTGCAAGTGCCATCAATTAAATATAGCAAGAAATCTAGAAAAACAAGATGTAAAATTTCATGGAAACAAAATAAGAAGGCAGATGGATATAATCTTCAAATATCAACATCAAAACAATTTAAGAAACCTGTTATAAAGAAGATTAAAGGGAAAAGAAAGTCTACCACGAATATCAATATTCATAAGAACAAATCATACTATGTAAAAGTTAGAGCATATAAGATGGATGCCGGGAAAACATATTATAGTGCTTGGAGTTATATAAAGATGATAAAATAGTAAAAAAGAAAAGCACTTCGTTTTTTAAGTGCTTTTCTTTTTCTTGTTAAGATCAATAAAATCTAGTACGCAATAAGTTCGTAACCATCTTCTGTAACAAGAACTTGAACTTCCCATTGTGCAGAAGGCTGTCCATCTTCTGTATAAATTTGCCATTCGTCAACTTCGTCAACATAAAATTCATCAGTTCCCATATTTACCATAGGTTCGATTGTAAACATCATTCCAGGAGCCATAACCATACCTGTTCCTGGCTCTGAGACATAGCTTACAAAAGGATCTTCGTGGAACTGCAATCCAACACCATGACCTCCAATTTCTCTTACAACAGTATATCCATTTTCAAGAGCATGTTCATGAATAGCATGTCCCATATCACCAAGCAAAGCCCAAGGTTTTACATGTTTAAGTCCAATTTCAATACATTCTTTTGTAACATCGACTAACTTTTTCTTTTCTTCTGAAACTTCACCAATACAAAACATTCTGGAAGAATCTGAAAAATAACCGTGATAAATAGTAGATACATCAACATTGATAATATCACCTTCCTGTAAAACAACATCTTCAGATGGAATTCCATGGCATACCTGATCATTGACTGAAGTACAAACACTTTTTGGAAAACCTTCATAATTCAGCGGAGCAGGAATCGCACCACGAGAGGTAGTTTGTTCATATACCCAATCATCAATCTGCTGTGTTGTGATACCTGCTTTGATATGTTCAGCAACATAATCTAAAACTGCAATGTTGATTTTTCCACTTTCTTTGATTTTTTCAATTTGTTCTGGTGTTTTGATCATATCATGAGAAGGAATAAAATGTCCCTCCTGCTGTAATTCCTTTAACTTCTCATCAAACTGGCAATGGCACTTTTTGTATTTCTTTCCACTGCCACACCAACATGCATCATTTCTTCCGATAGTTTCCATTTTCTGCACTTCCTTTATCTTCATTCATTTTTGATACGATTTATATTGCATCAAACTATCCCAATTTTACTATAATTAATAAGAAATAGCAATGAAGTAACAATGATTTTATTCCTCATTTATATAAAAAGAAAAAATCCCTGCCCAATTAAAGACAGAGATTAATGAACAATTAAATTTAGAGCGAGGTAACTGTACGTACAAAGAAAATACAAATAACACCAAGAATTGCAGGTTTTAATACTTTATCAGCATTCTTTGTAAGCATTCCAGATCCAATCAAATTTCCAAGAATAGAACAGATTCCAGCAACAAATCCAAGCAGTAAATAAACCTTTCCGTAAAATAAGAAAGTAACTAATGCAGTTAAGTTTGTCACAAGATTAATAAACTTTGTCACACCAGAAGCGGTCAGTACATCAAGACCGGCAAAACGTGTTAGACAAAGTAATAAAAATGTTCCGGTTCCAGGTCCATAAAATCCATCATAAACACCGATTACAAAAGCAGATAAAATACTTGCAATATAAGTTGTTTTAGAAATCTTACGTGCAAAAGAATCAAAATCTTTCTTTGTAAATAGAAGGTATACAAATAAGATTGGGAGAAGTATTAAAATAAAAATCTGAATGATTCGTTCATTCGTATACACTGATAAAGAAGCTCCCAAAAATGATCCTAAAATAGCAGTGATAGAACAACTTAATGCAATCTTAAAATTAATATGTCCCATTTTTGCAAAGCGAATTGTTGCTGCAGATGTTCCCATAGAAGAACTTAATTTATTTGTAGCAATTGCTCTATGGGGCGGTAATCCGGCTAAAAGATAAATTGGCAGGGAAATCAATCCACCGCCACCGCCAATCGCATCAATTAATCCTGCTAGAAAAACAGCTGGACAAACAATTAAAAATGTAAGCATAATAAATATTCCTCTCTAGTTTTTACAAACATTCTGATTATAAAGAACATAGCATATAAAATCAATAGATTTTTAAAAAATATAGAAAAAAGCAGAGATATCGATGTATAGATGATCTCTGCTTTTTTCTATAAATTTTTGGAATTATTATTTGTAGAATCATGAGAAACAGATTCTCTTAACACAACTTTTCCTGCTGCCTGACGACGTCTCGTATCAGACATTGCTGCATAATGTTTTCTGGTCGTATTAACATCAGAATGTCCAAGAACTTCCGCCACAAGATAAATATCATCCGTTTCCTGATATAAAGCCGTACCATAAGTACTACGCAGTTTATGAGGCGTGATCTTTTTAAGCGGAGTTACTTCCTTCGCATATTTCTTCACAAGATTCTGAACCGCTTGCACACCAATGCGTCGTCTTTGCATAGAATAAAACAAAGCATCTTCATGCCCTTCCTTTGGAATAACAAGTTTTCTGCTGCCTTTCATATACTGTTCCAAAGCATCCGCAACTTCATTTCCAAAGTAAACTGTCATTTCTTTTCGTCCTTTTCGGATGAGATGAAGACCATTATTACGAAAGTCAACATCATCAACATTCAATCCGACTAATTCAGACACACGGATTCCAGTTCCAAGAAGAAGCGTAATGATCGCAAGATCACGTTCTTTTGTTTTTTCATAATAAGCACGTTTCTGTCCTGTTAAATGATCACCGCCATGTTCCACAAAATCAAGCAAAGAAGCGACTTCATCGGCTTCTAACCTGATGATTTCCTTTTCACGGATCTTTGGCATATCAACAAGCAGTGTTGGATTCTTCTCAATCAGCTGGCGCTTGTAAAAATATCCGTAAAAAGAACGAAGTGCAGACATCTTTCGAAAGACACCTTGTTCTGTATTTTGCATATGCTTATGGTTCTCATCGGAAACGTATACTTTTAGATATTCCATATATTCTTCCAGATCAACGGATTCAATCTTATCGAGATCACTTACCTGAAAATCTACGACTTTATAATTTTTGTATGCAGGATTTTCATCAATCAGAAAGTGAAAGAATACTCTCAGATCATACGCATAAGCAATTCGAGTTCTCACTTGTGTAGTAGAGTCGATCGCACGGAAAAACTCTTTTGCAAAAGGTGGAAGTGTTTTAATAAGTTCACGTAATTTGATCGTCTGTCTTGCAGTTAGATCATCATAATATGGTAATGATTTCATAAATTCACCTGTTTCTTATTAGTTTTATATATTTTTCCACGACTCAATAGGGGTAAAATATATATTATACATGACTTATTCTATCAATTTTTCACAAAGCTTGCAAACTTTCTCCTTCTATGTATAATGATAGTTAATATGGACTAACTAAAAATAAAATAAAAAGAAAGGAACATCTATGACACAATTTATCAGATCATCGAAAAAAGAGGCAATGAACTTCTTAAGATATATTGGACCAGGATTACTAGTTACCGTAGGATTTATCGATCCTGGAAACTGGGCAAGTAATATCGCTGCAGGTTCTGGCTATGGATATACATTATTATGGATGGTCACATTATCAACGATCATGCTCGTTATCTTACAGCATAATGCAGCACATTTAGGAATTGTTACTGGAAAATGCTTATCAGAAGCGACAAGTTTGTATATCAACAAAAGATTAAAAAATACGATTTTATTAACAGCAGTTACAGCATCGATCGCAACAGCAATGGCAGAACTTTTAGGCGGGGCAATGGCTTTGGAAATGTTATTTCATATTCCAGTAAAGATTGGTACGTTTATCATTTTAGGAATCGTGTTGATGTGTCAGTTTACAAATGCTTACAGCAGAATTGAGAAATTGATCATCTTATTTGTATCTCTGATTGGATTTTCGTTTTTATTTGAAATTTGTATTTCGGATATCGAATGGAAACAGGCATTGATCGGATGGGCAAAACCAGAAGTTCCAAAAGGTTCACTTCCAGTAGTTATGAGTGTCTTAGGAGCAGTCGTTATGCCACATAATCTGTTTTTACACTCAGAGATCATTCAGAGTAGGAAATGGAATTTAAAAGATAAAAATGTGATCGAACAACAGTTAAAATACGAATTTAAAGACACATTATTTTCTATGATCATTGGATGGGCAATTAATAGTGCGATGATCTTAATGGCAGCAGCTACCTTATATCAAGGAAATGGTCATTCTATTGATGATATTCATCTCGCAGGTTCTATGTTAACACCACTTCTCGGAAATGCAGCATCCATTATATTTGCACTGGCATTATTATTGGCTGGAATCTCATCAAGTATCACAGCTGGAATGGCTGGCGGAACTATTTTTTCTGGAATTTTTAATCATTCGTATGATATTCATCATAAAGATACAAAAAGGGGAGTTTTGATCACAATGGTACCAGCAGTACTGATCATTTTGCTGATCAAATCTCCATTTGATGGACTGATCTATTCTCAAATGTTTTTAGCAATTCAACTTCCAATCACGATTTTTACGCAGATTTATCTGACATCTTCGAAAAAGGTTATGGGAAAATATGCAAATTCGAAACGATTAAAAATCATATTGTTTACCATTGCGCTGATCGTAACATTTTTGAATATCTGTTTGTTTGCGACTGGATTTTAAGCATAAAAAATGAGATAATAAAAAGCACAAAAGAAAGGAGCATCGTATGGAAATTAAATATTTATCAATCAAAAACTTTAAATCAATCCGGCATATGGAAATATCAGATATCCAGAATGCTCTGATCCTTGTTGGAAAGAATAACACTGGAAAGTCATCCATTCTTCATGCATTGCGTGCAGTAGAAGGATCTTATGAAATTTCTGAGGATGATTTTAACGAAACTATGCAAAATATAGAGATTAGATTTACATTATCGCTCACAGAAGAAGATCTTCATATTTTTCATAAAAATGGCATAGTAAGTCAGTATAAGAAATACGATCTTTGGAAAAATGATTTTGAAAGCAAACTTCCATCATATCAAAATGAAGAGATTACATTTACGTTTATCGCTAATAAAGAAGGTAAACAACGCTTTTACGATGGAAAAAAGAAACATAATAAATATATCAGAGAGATTTTCCCAACGATTTATTTTATTGGAACAAATCGTAATTTAAAACAGATTCAGGATGATCTTTTTATGTTGCAGGAAGATAATCTGCTTAAGATCATGCGTACCAATTGTTGTATGTTTGATTCAGTCAAACCGTGTACACATTGTTTTCAATGTATCGGCCTGATTAATCAGAAAACCCCGCAGGAACTAAATGCATTTGAAGCAGCAAAACTGTTTGAGTATAAACTATATGAGATGAATATCGATCAGTTCGAGAAACGTATTAATGAAAGTTTCCATAAAAATGGTGGTTTTGAAGATATCATTTTTTCTATGAATTATGATGTAGATCAGATGCTTCAGATCAATGCAGAAGCTTATAACAAAGAACGTGATACATCGATTTCTGTAGATCGTCTTGGGCGTGGAATGAAAAGCATTTATATGCTTTCTCTTCTGGAGGCTTATGTGATGGATGAAAACAGTCTGCCATCGATCATTATGGTAGAAGAACCAGAAATGTTTTTGCATCCACAGCTACAAAAGACAGCCAGTGAGATTCTATATCGGCTGGCACAGAAGAATCAAGTGATCTTTACGACACATTCTCCACATTTATTAGCAAATTTTAGCAGCAAACAACTATGTCAGATTATTTTAGATGAAGATTCTTATTCAGTTGCGAAAAAGAAAACGAACATTAGTTCGGTTCTCGATGATCTTGGATATAATGCATCTGATCTTATGAATGTTGATTTCGTTTTTATTGTAGAAGGAAAGCAAGATAAATACAGATTACCGCTGTTATTAAATCATTATTATTCAGAAATTTATGATGAAGATGGAAGATTAAATCGAGTAGCAATCCTTACGACAAACAGTTGTACCAATATCAAAACCTATGCCAATTTAAAATATATGAATCAGGTATATATGAAAGACCGCTTTTTAATGATTCGTGACAGTGATGGGAAAGATCGTGATATGCTTGGCAGGCAGCTTTGTAAATATTATGATGAACGTAATCTTATCGATGTCGATCATTTGCCTAAAGTAACAAGAAAAAACGTATTGATCTTAAAATATTATTCTTTTGAAAATTACTTTTTAAATCCCAAGATCATGACGAAGCTTGGGATTGTAGAATCCGAAGATACTTTTTATGAGATTTTATATGATAAATGGAGAGAATACTTGCATAGGATCAAGAGTGGGATTCATTTAATACAGATTATGGGACGTGATTTTGTATCTTCTCAGGATATGAAAGAACATATGGAAGCAATCAGAACATACGTTCGTGGACATAATTTGTTTGATATATTTTATGGAAAATACAAAAAAGAAGAAAAAGAATTATTAAAAAAATATATTGAGGTCGCACCAAGAAAGGAATTTTCTGATATCCTTGATGCAGCAGATTCATTTATCTATTTTCAAAGTAAGACGAAACAAAAAGATAAGTAAAATAAAAAGAAAGTATGGGATAAATTCGAACTTGGCAGTTTATTTTCAATTATAATAGACTAGATATGAAAAAAATATTGAATACATGGAGAAAGTTTTTATGAAATATAAAGATGGGAAAAAGAGATGTTGTTGGACAAATCCGAAGAGTCAAGCATATATTGAATATCATGATAAAGAGTGGGGAATGCCTGTCCATGATGACCATAAGTTATTTGAAATGTTGATCTTAGAATCCTTTCAGGCAGGATTATCATGGGAATGTGTACTAAATAAACGAGAAGCATTTAGAGAAGCATTTGATGGTTTTGATGTACATAAAGTTAGTACATATGATGAAAAGAAACAAGCAGAATTAAAACAAAATGAAAGAATCATAAGAAATCAGAGAAAGATAGCAGCAGCAGTTACAAACGCACAGATTTTCCTTAAGATCCAAAAGGAATATAAAAGTTTTTCAGAATATTTATGGCAATTTACAGATCACAAAGTCATCTATGAAACAGGAAAAACCTCTTCAGAATTGTCCGATAAGATATCAAAAGATTTAAAAACACGAGGAATGAAATTTGTTGGAACAACGATCATCTATTCTTATCTTCAAGCAGTTGGAGTAATCTATTCCCATGAAAAAGACTGCTTTTTATGGAAGGAAAAATCATAATACAGTATTTTATAGCAAGTACGTGAAAGCGTACTTGAATTTTTATAAAAAAAGGAGTAAGGTAAAAATTACCAGAGAAAATTTGAGTATTAGAATATAGAAAGTATCATAAGCAGAATGCAGAGACATAAGGAGGAACAATTATGAGACGCAGGGTTATGACAGCATTTATGTGTGCAATTATGACGATGTCTGTAATACCAGTTAACGCAGATGATACACAAGTAGCAAAAGCGCAACAGGAAATGGAATCTACAGTGAAGACAGAAACAACAACAGAAATGTCAACACAATCCACAACGAAAACAGAAAAAAAGAAGACATCTAGAAAAAAGAAAGCGAAAATAACAAAGAAGAAAATTTCCAAAGATAAGAATGGTAAGAAATCAGACAATGAAGAAAAAGTAGTTCCAATGCCGACTCAGGTAATTAGCAAAAGCAGTACACAGGCGATGGAACGTCGAATCTCTTCCAAGCAGGCAAAAATTGCAAAATTAAGAAAAGAAAAAGCTAAGATTTTCAAACAGATGAAGCTTGAAGCCCAAAAAGAAGAAACGCTCAAAACATTTTATGAGAAATACACAGCAAATTCAAAAGCGGAAATTGCATTATTTGGTCAGGAGATAACTCCTGCAATGAAAATATCCAAAAAAGATGAAGCTATGAGAGATGATCTTTATGAACTTGCAGATTTGTTTGGAGATAAACAATTAAAAACAATTGCAGGAAAGTATGTATTTGGAATTAATCATCCAGATTTTGAAACTTTACTCGATAAGAACGATAATTTTAATCTGAATCAGTATTTAAAAAATGAAAAGATTCTTCCAGTAAAGCCAATGCAGCAAAAGATTGTTACTATCAATAAAAAGATCAAGCAGTTAAAGAAAGATATTTCAAAGGAAAATCAGACAAGATATTTTAATCCGAATAATGTAAGTTTATTAAGTCATATTACAGTAGATGATGCCAAACAGATGTTAAAAGGAACGGCTCTTTATGCAGATGCGAAAGCCTATGTAAAAGCGGAAGAAAAATATCATGTTAATGCTGTCTTTTTAATGGGAATTGCAGCACATGAAAGTGCATTGGGAACAAGCAGACGTGCAAGAGAGGATAATAATCTTACTGGATATGGCGTAACTTCTGACAGTGCAAAGGGAATTAACAAAGCTACAAAAGAAGAAGGATTACTAACGACAGCTAAGACTTTACATGAGAAATATCTTACAGCGGGAGGTAGTTATTATGCAGGAACTTCTGCTGAGGATGTGAATAAACATTATTGCGTTGGCGGAGAATGGGCAGCAGCAGTAGTAAATGATGCTTATCAATTAATGAATCAATTATAATATTTTCAAAATAAAGTTTCAAAAAATTTTATTTTTTCATTGATTTTATAATAACACAATGCTATAATTTACAAGAAATGAAAAGATAATAACAAAACGTTGATGAGAAGAGTACTTTGTGAAAGGCTTACAGAGAGGGATACATAAGCTGTGAGTATCCTAAGCAGAGAAACAAAGGAAGACCACCTCGGAGTAGCTGTAAACCAGCTCGGTTGACACCGTTAACTGTCGATTAAGTGATCTGTTTCTGGAATTTATTATCACATGGTATGAAACAGATAACCAGGGTGGAACCGCGATAACTCGTCCCATGGATTTTATTAGTCCATGGGATTTTTTATTTCCATGATCAATTTTCTATGAATAGCTTCATAATAGATTGACAATGGAATAAATAAAACGTTATATATCAAGAAAGGATGAACAAGAAGATGAAGATTACATTAAAAGATGGATCTGTAAAAGAGTATGAAAACAATATGTCTGTCATTGATATCGCAAAAGATATTAGTGAAGGACTGGCAAGAGTTGCCTGTGCAGGAGAGGTTGATGGAGAAGTTGTTGATCTTAGAACTGTCATTGACAAAGATTGCGAATTAAATATCTTAACATTTGATTCTGATGAAGGAAAACATGCATTCCGTCATACAGCATCTCATATTTTAGCTCAGGCAGTCAAACGTCTGTACCCAGAAACAAAACTTGCGATCGGACCTTCTATCGACAATGGTTTCTACTATGATATGGAGAAAGATACTCCATTTACACAGGATGATCTTGAAAAAATTGAAAAAGAAATGAAGAAGATCGTCAAAGAGAATCTTGAGATTACATGTTTTACAAAACCTAGAGATGAAGCAATCGCATTTATGAAAGAAAGAAACGAACCTTATAAAGTAGAACTGATTGAAGATCTTCCAGAAGATTCTGTGATCAGCTTTTATCAGCAGGGAGAATTCGTTGATCTTTGTGCAGGACCTCACTTAATGACTACAAAACCAGTGAAAGCATTCAAACTTACAAGTATTGCAGGTGCTTACTGGCGTGGAGATGAGCATAACCAGATGCTTACAAGAATCTATGGTACTGCATTCACAAAGAAAGCAGAATTAGATGCATATCTTACAATGATGGAAGAAGCAAAAAAACGTGATCATCGTAAACTTGGAAAAGAACTTGGTCTGTTTATGATGAGAGAAGAAGGACCTGGATTCCCATTCTTCCTTCCAAAAGGTATGGTGCTTAAAAATACATTATTAGATTATTGGCGTGAAATCCATCAGAAGGCTGGATATGTTGAAATCTCAACACCTATTATGTTAAGTCGTCATTTATGGGAAACATCAGGACACTGGGATCATTACAAAGAAAATATGTATACAACAGTAATCGATGATCAGGATTTCGCGATCAAACCTATGAACTGTCCAGGTGGAGTTCTTGTATATGAATCAGAACCACGTTCTTACAGAGATCTTCCATTAAGAATGGGTGAGTTAGGTTTAGTACATCGTCATGAAAAATCTGGTCAGTTACATGGATTAATGCGTGTTCGCTGCTTTACACAGGATGATGCACATATCTTTATGACACCAGATCAGATCAAAGATGAGATCAAAGGTGTTGCAGCACTGATCGATCAGGTTTACAGCTTATTTGGATTTAAATATCATGTAGAGCTTTCTACACGCCCAGATGATAGTATGGGAAGTGACGAAGATTGGGAACTTGCAACAGAATCACTTCGTGCAGCCTTAGATGATCTTGGACTTGATTATGTAGTTAATGAAGGGGATGGAGCTTTCTACGGGCCTAAGATTGACTTCCATTTAGAGGATTCTATCGGAAGAACATGGCAGTGTGGAACCATTCAGCTTGACTTCCAGCTTCCATTACGATTCGATCTTCATTACACAGGAGCTGATGGAGAGAAACATCGTCCAATCATGATCCATCGTGTTGCATTCGGATCTATCGAACGTTTCATTGGTATCTTGATCGAACATTTTGCAGGTGCTTTCCCTACATGGTTAGCTCCAGTGCAGGTTGAAGTGATTCCTATCTCTGACAAGCATTTAGATTATGCCACAAAAGTACTTGATACATTAAAGGCAGCAGGAATCCGTGCAGACATCGATACAAGAGCTGAGAAGATGGGATATAAGATCCGTGAAGCACAGCTTCAGAAGATTCCATATATGTTAGTTGTTGGTGGAAAAGAAGAAGAAAACGAGGCTGTATCTGTAAGAAGCCGATTCAAAGGTGACGAAGGACAGATGAAGTTAGATGATTTCTTAGCTGGAATTAAAGAAGAAATCGCAAATAGAGAAAACCGTAAGGTTGAGAAAGAAGACTAGATATCAAATGAAAAGGAGGTACCACATTTGTGGAATACCTCCTTTTTTCTTTATATTCGTTCTAATAGTTCCTCAGGTTTCATAGCTGGTACTTTACTTTCGATAAAATCCTTGATATTACGAGTTACAATAAAGTCTACTTTCATTATTTGTATCAATCAATATTTTCATATTTTTCTGCACGGTTTGTAAGCTGTCAAGTAGGATTTGTGATATAATTGCAACTTTTTCTCAAAGAAACCTCTTGTAATATACCTAGGCAGGGTATATAATACCAATCGTAAAGGAGGAAACTATATGGAAGAAAAAAAAGAATGTTATTGTCATCACAAGATAAAGGAACGTTCAGATAAAGAATATAAAGACCTTATTAATCGTCTAAGCCGTATTGAAGGACAAGTTCGAGGAATAAAAAAGATGGTAGAGAACGATACTTATTGCACGGACATCTTAGTTCAGGTATCTGCAGTCAATGCAGCTTTAAACAGTTTCAATAAAGTCCTTCTTGCCAATCATATCAGAACCTGCGTAGCTGAAGATATCAGAGAAGGCAAAGACGAAACGATCGATGAGTTAGTAAAAGTTTTACAAAAACTAATGAAATAACAATTTAATAAAATGAAAGGAAGGGAAACCATGGAGCAATATCAAGTGACTGGCATGAGCTGTGCTGCTTGCAGTGCACGCGTGGAGAAAGCGGTTTCCAGTGTCGAGGGAGTAACATCCTGCTCTGTAAGCCTGTTGACAAACTCAATGGGTGTCGAAGGAACCGCAGATCCATCTGCAATCATCAAAGCAGTTGAAGATGCCGGATATGGAGCAAAGAAGAAGGGAACACAGACACAAAGCAGTTTTTCAGATGAAGATTTATTAAAAGACAGAGAAACCCCTGTCTTAAGAAAACGTCTGATCGCATCTCTGTGCTTTTTAATCCCGTTAATGTATCTGTCAATGGGACACATGATGTGGAACTGGCCTATTCCTAAGATTCTAGAAGGAAATCATGTAGCAATGGGACTGATCCAACTGTTATTTACAACGATCATCATGGTAATCAACCAGAAGTTCTTTATCAGCGGATTTAAGAGTTTATTCCATAAAGCACCGAACATGGATACTCTGGTAGCGTTAGGTTCAGCCGCTTCTTATGGATACAGTGTGTATATTCTATTTGCCATGACGGACGCACAGATGCATCAAAACATGGATGCAGTCATGAAATATATGCATGAATTCTATTTTGAATCTGCTGCTATGATCTTAACACTGATCACAGTTGGAAAGATGTTAGAAGCAAGATCAAAAGGTAAAACAACAGATGCCTTAAAGAGCCTTATGAAACTGGCACCAAAGACAGCTGTTGTGATCCGAAATGGACAGGAAATGGAAGTCGCGATCGAACAGGTAAAGCAAGGAGATATTTTTGTTGTAAAACCAGGAGAGAATATACCAGTAGATGGTATTATCATTGAAGGAAATAGTGCGTTAAATGAATCTGCCTTAACAGGAGAAAGTATCCCAGTGGATAAAAAAGAAGGTAATGCTGTATCCGCCGCAACATTAAATACATCTGGTTATTTAAAATGTGAGGCAACAAGAGTCGGTGAAGATACAACACTTTCACAGATCATTCAGATGGTCAGTGATGCAGCTGCGACTAAAGCACCGATCGCAAAAGTTGCAGATAAAGTATCAGGAGTTTTTGTTCCAACTGTTATCTGTATCGCACTTGCTACGATCGCTATCTGGCTGCTTGTAGGACAGAGTTTTGGATTTGCACTTGCAAGAGGTATTTCTGTCTTAGTCATCAGCTGCCCTTGTGCTTTAGGACTTGCGACACCTGTAGCGATCATGGTTGGAAACGGAATGGGTGCCAAACATGGAATTATGTTTAAGACAGCCGTGTCCTTAGAAGAAGCAGGAAAGACACAGATTGTTGTCCTAGATAAGACAGGAACGATCACAAGTGGTAAACCACAAGTTACAGATATGGTACCTGTAGATGGTATCAGTGAAGAGGAATTACTCTCTATGGCCTATGCTTTAGAGAAAAAAAGTGAGCATCCTCTTGCACATGCGATCTTACAGAAAGCAGAAGAAACACAGATTAATGACAATTTTGAGATTAAAGACTTCCAGGCAGTTGCTGGAAATGGACTTTCAGGAAAGATTGAGAACGAAATGATCTATGGTGGTAACCAAAGATTTATTGAAAAATATGCAATGATCTCAGCATCTATGATCAAGAAATCAGAAGAACTGGCGAATCAGGGAAAAACACCATTATTCTTTGCATGTGATAATCAGCTGATCGGTATTATTGCCGTTGCAGACGTGATCAAAGAAGACAGCCCACAGGCAGTGAAAGAACTTCAAAATATGGGAATCCGTGTTGTTATGCTGACTGGAGATAATGAACGTACTGCCAAAGCTATTGGTGAACAAGCAGGCGTTGATCAGGTAATTGCAGGAGTCTTGCCAGAAGGGAAAGAAAGTGTTATCCGTGACTTAAAAGAAAAAGGAAAAGTTGCAATGGTCGGTGATGGAATCAATGATGCACCGGCACTTACAAGAGCGGATATGGGGATTGCAATTGGAGCAGGTACCGATATTGCAATCGATGCAGCGGATGTTGTCTTAATGAAAAGCCGTCTGAGCGATGTACCAGCAGCAATCCGTTTAAGTCGTGCAACACTTAAGAATATTCACGAAAACTTATTCTGGGCATTTATCTATAACATTATCGGAATTCCATTAGCCGCAGGGGCATGGTATATGTTACTTGGATGGAAACTAAATCCGATGTTTGGTGCAGCGGCAATGAGTTTATCAAGTTTCTGTGTTGTTACCAATGCATTAAGATTAAACTTCTTTAAAATACATGATGCCAGCAAGGATAAGAAAATTAAAAATAGTGTAGTACTTGAAAATATTCAAGTTCAAAATACAACAAAACAGGAGGAAATAACAATGAAGAAAACAATGAAAATCGAAGGAATGATGTGTGGACACTGCGAAGCTACTGTAAAGAAAGCTTTAGAGTCAATTGATGGTGTTACAGAAGCAGTGGTAAGCCATGAAAGTGGAACAGCTGTTGTTTCTATGACAACTGAAATTTCAGACGAAGTTTTAACACAGACCATTGAAGACAAAGATTACAAAGTAACAGGAATTGAATAAAAAGCAAAGATTGTTATAAATTATTCTAAGATATTTTATAATATATCTCATAAAAATCAATATTGTTATAAAAAATAGTGTAGTATTTGCATGGATCATGTGGATTTTACGCTATTTTTTATTTAAAATTAAAGAATAATTGAGAAAAATTATCAAAAGTGTGATACAATATGTCTGGTTAGAAATATCTAATCAATTATAACAATTAAAGATAAAGGATATGAAACTATGACACTAAAAGAATTAAAAGTCGGTAAAAGTGCAGTGATCAAAAGTGTTGGTAGCCATGGTGCACTAAGACAGCATTTTCTTGACATGGGAATGATCCCAGGTGTTGAAATCACAGTTATAAAACTTGCACCAATGGGGGATCCCATGGAAGTGCAGATTCATGGATATGAACTGACACTTCGTTTAGAAGAAGCCGACCAGATTGAAATTGATCCAATTGTGAAAAGAAGCAGAAGTCATAAAGGTGCAGAATATATGAAAACCTCTGAACATCCTGGTCTGGGCGAAGAGGGAAAATATCATTCTAAAGAAGATGAACATCCACTTCCAGATGGAACACCATTAACTTATGCTTTAGTTGGAAATCAAAACTGTGGCAAAACAACGTTATTTAATCAGTTAACTGGGGCTAATCAACATGTTGGGAACTTTCCAGGTGTTACAGTCGATCGAAAAGATGGATCGATCAAAGGACATCCAGAAACGAATGTAACAGATCTTCCGGGAATTTATTCCATGTCGCCTTACAGCAATGAAGAGATTGTTTCCAGAAATTTTGTATTAGAAAATAAACCAAAGGCAATCATTAATATTTTGGATGCAACAAATATTGAGCGTAATTTATATCTTACTATGCAATTACTGGAAATGGATATACCAATGGTTGTGGCTTTAAATATGATGGATGAAGTGCTTGGAAACCAAGGATCAATTAATGTAAACGAAATGGAATCCTTGCTTGGTGTTCCAGTTATTCCGATTTCAGCAGCAAAGAACGAAGGAGTCGATGAAGTTGTAAAACATGCACTTCATATTGCAAAATATCAGGAAAAACCATTAAGACAAGATTTTTGTGATAAAGAAGATCATGATGGTGCTGTACATCGCTGTATTCATGCCGTAATTCATTTGATTGAAGATCATGCAGAAAAAGCACAGATACCGGTTCGTTTTGCAGCGACAAAAGCGATTGAAGGGGATCATCTGATCTTAGAACAATTAAAACTTGATCAAAATGAAATGGAAATGTTGGATCATATCGTCAAACAAATGGAAACAGAACGTGACTTGGATCGAAGTGCAGCAATTGCAGATATGCGATTTGATTTTATTGAACGTTTATGTGAGCAGACGGTTGTGAAACCAAAAGAAAGTAAAGAACGAATCCGAAGTGAAAAGATTGATCGTATTTTAACAGGAAAATATACAGCGATTCCTTGTTTTATAGGAATCATGGTTTTGGTATTTTATTTGACATTTAATGTGATCGGTGCCTGGCTTCAAGGAATCCTGGAATTAGGAATTGATAAGCTTTCAGGACTTACGGATCAGGCATTAACTGCAGCTCATGTCAACCATGCGATTCATAGTCTGATCATTGATGGAATTTTCACTGGAGTAGGAAGTGTACTAAGCTTTTTGCCAATCATTGTAACATTATTTTTCTTCTTATCATTGATGGAAGATAGCGGATACATAGCAAGAGTTGCATTTGTTATGGATAAAATGCTTCGAAAGATTGGATTATCTGGACGAAGTATTGTTCCAATGCTGATTGGTTTTGGATGTACCGTTCCAGCGGTTATGGCAACAAGAACTTTAACGAGCGAACGAGATCGTAAGATGACGATTCTTTTGACACCATTTATGAGTTGTACTGCAAAACTTCCGATATATTCTTTCTTTGTCAGTGCATTTTTCCCAAAACGTGGGGGATTTATTATGGCTGGATTATATTTATTAGGAATCGTAATCGGCATTTTGATTGCATTTTTATATAATGGGACTTTATTTAAAGGAGAACCAGTACCTTTTGTTATGGAATTACCAAATTACAGACTTCCAGGAGCGAAGAACGTAGTACAGTTATTATGGGAAAAAGCAAAAGATTTCTTACAGAAAGCGTTTTCCGTGATCTTAGTTGCAACAATTGTGGTATGGTTTTTACAAAGATTTGATCTACAGTTAAATATGGTAGAAGATTCTGCTCATAGTATTTTAGCAATAGTAGCTGGATTCATAGCTCCTTTATTATCACCATTAGGATTAGGAGACTGGAGAATTGTAACGTCCTTGCTCAGTGGATTTATGGCAAAGGAGAGCGTTGTTTCAACATTAGGGGTTTTATTTAATGGAAATATCACAGCAGCGATCACGCCGTTGGCAGCAAGTTCTTTATTAGTATTTAGTTTACTGTATTCTCCATGTGTTGCAGCAATTGCATCTGTTAAACGTGAATTAGGAACAAGATGGGCGGTTGGTCTTGCATTGTGGCAATGTATCATCGCATGGATTGCAGCATTGATCATAAGATTAATTGGAGTAGCAATTGGATTTATGTAAAATAAGTAATATTTTGAAACTGATTTAAAAGAATCCAAATAGATAAAAAATATCGAGAGAAGCCGGTAAAATGCCGGCTTCTTAATTCTTTATTCTAATCTATAATTTAAATTGGTATTTTGCGTATAGATTAATCTTTGGAAATATACCTATTCTTTCTATCTTTTAATCACTAATTTCTATAAAAAATTAAGGGAACATCTAAATTGATTTTTAAATGTTCCCTTAATTAAATTCAAATTGTAAAATTAAAAACTAATGTGCTTCTTTTTCTTTAATAAATTTGCACCAGTTACGATCAGCATGATTCCTGATGTAAGACCAACACAAATGGATAAGATTCCAAGAACAATGTTTCCAGCTCCAGTACGTTTCATAGTTAAATAGATTTTTTCCATGTCCATGGCAATTTGACCTCCGTTTGATTGTTTCATTGATTGTTTCATTATGTTAATATTTATAATATCTGATATTTTTTACTATATCATTATTTTTGATATTTCGTCAAATATTGGCTTCTTAAATACCAACACTTGTTATGATTTTATAATAATAATTCTCTTACCATTTTACCATCAAATGTTACGCTGGATACGTGATGAACTTCAATCTGATATAATGCATTCGCTGCAATATGTTCTGCCGCCTGCTCAAGATCTCTGATTCCTGTTGTTTCTGAATACAGTTCAATTACAGTATCCAAGGCTTCATCTGTCATGATACATTCATCTTCTTTAAGTCCCATACGTTTTAAAATCTTTGGGAGTGCAAATCTCGAGAAAATAGCCTTCTTCTCTTCTGGTGTATAATCAGGAATATCAATGACTGCAAAACGTGACATCAAAGGTGCACTGATCTGATCTTTTTCATTTGCGGTAGCAATTGGATAAACACCAACAGTTGGAATCATACATTCCATATAATTGTCTGTAAATCCAAGATTGTCAAGTAAAGTTAATAATACATCGGCTGGGTTCCCATTTCCTTTTCCTGAATTTGCTTTATCAAGCTCATTGATAATGAATACAAGATTTGATTCTCCCGCCATGGAAAATGCATCCATAATGATTCCAGGTTTCGCATTTGCATATATTCTTGAGCTTCCAGTGAGCTGTTCTGGATCATTGATAGAACTCATATCAAGGGTTGTCCATGGAAGCTTTAAAATTCTGGCTACAGCGTATGCAATCTGTGATTTTCCTGTTCCAGCAGGACCAACTAATAATAATCCATATGCTGGTAATGTATGTGTACGATTGATCTGAATGATCGTTTCAATGATTCTTTGTTTCACACGCTCCATACCATAAAGTTCTTCATCCAGAATCTTTCTGGCTTCATCTGGATCAATTGCTTTAAAATAATCACTCTTCCACTGAATATTCATCATGATTGATAATGCACGCTGAGCATGTCTTCTTTCTTCTTGTGATACTTCATGGGAACGTGCAACAGCAAGGTTTCTTCTGGCCCATAATCGGATGTTATCTGGCAAAGTACGGCCTGCACATGTCATAAAATCGGTAATACTTTGAATACTTGTAAGTTTCATATCATCACCCATTTCATCTTGATTTTCATCAGATGGTTTATCCTCAGGTGCATCACTTTGGAATAAACGTTCAATCATAAACTGAAGGAACCCATCTTCCGCTGATAACTTTGTACCACCTCCAAAAGCTATTTCACGAATCTTATATACACAATAGCCTTCGGATGTGTTTTCTCCTGATAGACGAACATGAATATGATTTTCTCCAAGCCATTTGATCAAACTTACGAATCGTGCATCAATTCGTAAGATATCAGAAATGATCGTCCCATCTTCTTCTTCAAATTCAAAGGCAGTTTGTTTGTCCTGATTTGAAAAAAAACCACAGGAATGATGCGCCCAGTCTTTTCGTTTGTTTGAAAGAATTAAGATTGGACATTTAATTGTTGCATGATCTTCGTTAGAAGAAAAAGTTGTATAAGTACAAACGGCTTCTTCTTGTTTCCCGGTTGTATCGTTACTAAAATCAAATACTGGCATAATAAGTTACTCCTATTTTTTATTATCTCTTTGGTATTATATAAATATATCTTAATGCAATTTTACCAAAAATTGATTGTTTTAACCATAATAAATATGAAATTTTATGGTTAAAGCATATTAAAGTATGCTGTTCATAAGTTTTACTTCAATCTCGTACTTTATTTATACGGTTATTTCTTTTTTAATATTTTTAAAATAATAAAGTGCAGAGATACATATGATGACGGACAGTAATGATCCACATGGTGCGGCAAAACCCATTGGATAAAGTGTGTTAGCAAAATATTTTGAAGCCAAAAATGCACCTGGAATTCGGATCAGCACAATGGACAATACATTATGTAAAAATGAAATTCCTGATTTACCATAAGCACAGAAATAACCACTGAAACTAAAATGAATTCCTGCAATCATACAATCCCATATGTAACTTCTGATATATTGACTTCCCATCTTGATAACAAACACATCATTTGTAAAAATTCCGACAACTGGATTAGAGATAAACTGCATACAAACAGCGACAACTAGTCCAAAACTTACAGCAATCATTGTTGCATACTGTAATGTTTTATAAGCACGATCATCCTTTCCAGCTCCGATATTTTGTGCAGAAATTGCAGATACACAAGACAGCATAGAGGATGGAACGAGAAATACAAAACTAATGATCTTCTCAACAATTCCAACAGCGGCAGCATCATTTAAACCTCTTTGGTTTGCAATGATCGTTATGATAATAAAGGATATTTGGATAAATCCATCCTGAAGTGAAATAGGAATTCCAATCTGTAAAATATTCTTTAAAGTTCGAGCCTGTGGTTTCAAATCCTCTTTGTGAACAGAAATACCTGTGTTCTTTTTTAATATTGCTAATAAAGCGATAACAACGCTGATCGTTTGTGCAAGAGTTGTTCCAAGTGCTGCTCCAGAAGCACCAAGGTGGAATATGCCAATAAAGATATAGTCTAATATAATATTAAAAAAACATGCAACAGCAATAAAATACATCGGACTTTTGGAATCTCCAAGGCCTCTGAAAATAGAACTTATGATATTATATGCTGTAATTAAAGGGATTCCTGCAAAACAGATCATAAGATAAGCTCTCGTTCCTGCAACAGCTTGTGTTGGTGTAGACATAATATCTACGATTGGATTTACAAAAAACAATAAAATACATGTTAAAACGATGGAAATACCTAAAAATAAAGTAATCGTATTTCCGATGATCTTTGATGTTTCTTTTTTTAACTTTGCTCCGACTGATTTACCAATCATAACGGTTGTACCCATTGCAATTCCAACAATCATAACGGTGATCATATGCATTACCTGACTACCAATAGAGACAGCTGTTGTCCCAGAAACAGAATCAAACTGTCCAATAATAAATAAATCTGCCATTCCATATAGTGTCTGTAAAAAATACGATAAAAAATATGGAAGTGAAAATCTTAAAATATTTCTTCCAATACTTCCATGTGTTAAGTCTCGTTCCATAAAAAATCTCCTGTTTATTTTTATTTACTCATTTTATATTTTATAATATCATAAACTAACAAAAATAAAAAGCATTCCGTTCCTGCTTATAATACAGGGCGTGAATGCTTTTTGGATAAAATCCAGATATTATTCAGTTTCTTCTTCTGGAAGCAGATTTTTCATGCTTCTAAGCCCAATACAAAGGGTTGATGTATTATGTAACAATGCAGATGTTGTTGGCTGTAAGATTCCTAAAACACCAGCACCAATAAGTCCTGCGTTAAATCCAACAATAAAGCGGTAATTATTGTGAATACGATGCATCAAACTATTACTGATATGTTTTAATGCTACTAAACCATGTAAATGATCAGCTTCAATCGTTACATCAGCAATCTCTCGTGCAATTTCAGCTCCATCACTGATCGCAACTCCAACATTTGCTGCAGATAGTGCCGGAGAATCATTGATTCCATCACCGATCATGATAACTTTTCTTCCTGCAGCTTTTTCAGCTTCAACAAATGCAGCTTTTTCTTCCGGAAGTACTTCGGCATGATATTCATCTACACCAACTTTTTCTGCGATAACTCTTGCTGTTCGTTCACTATCTCCTGTCATCATGACAACCTTGGAAATACCAGCTTCTTTTAAAGCCTTAATGACATCTTTTGCTTCTTCACGCAGTGGGTCTTCAATGCAGATCACACCTGCAAGCTTATGTTCAATCGCCATATACAGATGAGAACATTCTTCTGGAAGACTGTTAAATAATTCTTGTTTTTCCTCTGGAATCGTACATTGCTCATCCTCAAATACAAAATGATAACTTCCGATTACGACTTTCTTATCTTCGATCATAGAAGAAATTCCATGAGCTACAATATATTCAACTTTTGAATGCAACTCTTCATGCACAAGATTACGATCTTTGGCTGCCTGAACAACAGCTTTGGCCATAGAATGAGGAAAATGTTCTTCTAAGCATGCAGCAATTCTTAATAATTCCTGACATTTCATACCATTAAATGAAACAATATCTAAAACTGTTGGCTCTGCTTTTGTTAAAGTACCTGTTTTATCAAATACGATTGTCTGAGCTTCTGCCATTGCCTCTAAGTATTTTCCACCTTTGACAACAATATTATGATCATTTGCCTCTTTGATTGCTGATAAAACGGAAATTGGCATTGCCAGTTTTAAGGCACATGAAAAGTCAACCATCAATACAGATAATGCTTTTGTTGCATTTCTTGTAAGCAAATATGTGATGGCAGTTCCAACTAATGTATAAGGAACCAGACGATCTGCAAGATGTTCTGCCTTACTTTCTAAAGATGATTTTAATTTCTCAGATTCTTCGATCATTGTAACGATCTTATCAAATTTACCTGATCCGTTAGCTTCTTTAACACAGACTTTTAAGTCTCCTTCTTCAAGAACTGTTCCTGCATAAACATATCCATCTATTGTTTTACGGACAGAAATAGATTCTCCAGTTAAAGATGCCTGATTGACCATAGCTTCTCCTTCAATGATAACACCATCAAAAGGAATCATATTTCCCATCTGAACATGAACAATATCATTTGTCTGAATTTCATTAGAAGATACTAAAACTTCATGATCGCCATCGACTTTCCATACTTTCCCAACATTTAATGACATACTCTTGGCAAGATCATCAACAGATTTCTTATGTGTCCACTCTTCAAGAATTTCACCGATTCCAAGTAAGAACATGATAGAGGATGCGGTATTGATATCCCTTCTTAGCATAGATACACCAATCGCAGTACCATCAAGCACTGGAACTTCAATTTTTCCTTGTGCAAGTGTATGTATTCCTTCATATATGTATTTTACAGATTTGACAGCTGTGATACCGGCTCTTAATGGATATGGGAAAAACAATTTACTTCCATAATGGAAGAGTACCTTACTTGTAATCTTATCCCAATAAGACTGGTTTAGCTGTCTGCTCTGACTTTCTTGATAATTATCTGGAACAGTAATGATTCCATGGTAAAATTTTTTTAAAGTGTTAAGAATCTTTTCACGATCTGTACTATAACAGATCACGATATCGTTCGTGCGGTCATAGATTTTGACAGATGTGACAAAATCTTTTGTTGTCAGATAATATTGAAGTTCATCTGCCTGATCAGTACTCATCGTTCGCTGACAGTTATGAATACGAATTCTGCCACGGATCTCATGTTTGATCGTAAATTTCATATAAACTCCTTCTTCTTTGAAAACACCTGCAGAAAATAAACTGCAGGTGTTTGTATTAAATATTTTTTCTTATTCTTCTACTTCTTTAAAAGCATCTTCGGAAACTTCTTCTGTTGCTTCTTCATCATCAGCTTCAGCGTAAGCTTCCATTTCTTCTTCTGCAGCAGCTCTGTCTTCATTAATCTGCTTTGCTTCTTCATAAATATCTTCTGCATTTTCCTGAACTGTTGTTACTGTATCCATAACACATTCTTTTGCACGAAGAACGGCAGCTGTTGCATTTGTATATAATTTTTTAGCATCTTTACTTGATAATGCTTTAATACCTGCTGTACCAAATAAAACTCCTGCTGCAAAAAATCCTGTCTTTTTGCTCTTTACTACTGATAAAACTTTTGTTAAATCCATGTCTGTATCCTCCTGTAATATTTATATGATTTATCATTAACTTCTTGTATCCGAAAGGAATAATTTTAAATGTTATTCCTTTGGTAACTTTGTACATTATAAACCATCAAATATCAATTACTCAAGGCTAATTGCAGTGAAAAGAATGAGAAAAATTATCAATAAGTAATTTGTTTGTTTTATTCACCTTCTGTTGTATTGGAACTATTAAAGATATTTCCAGAATCTCCTTTGGAACGATTATAATCGTATTTTGATGGATATCCGCAAGTTTCTGCAGCATCTGCACCACCATAATTCTGCGCGAAATCTTGGCGTTTTCCTTTATTAAACATAAAGTATTTTAATGCTTCCTGATTAGCTTTAAAGTTTACAAAAAATACAAAACCACAAGGAGGATAATGTCCAACAACGGCTGTCTTATAAGTATTCTCAATTGGCACACGAAGCTGATCAATCTCTGTAGTTCCCATAGTGGCTACGGAAAAAATAAGTTTCTTAATATAAGTAGAATCCATATCTGTAGATACATCGCCTAATGCATCAATAGCAATAGTTACAAGATCCGCAGGATTATGCTTTAACATTTTCTGGAAAGTTGCCTGCATAACAGCACGTTGTCTTCCAGTTCTCCCGAATTCTTCATCTCCATATTTTTTAGAATATACATGACGGACTCTTGCATAGCCCAATGCCTGACATCCATTTAATGTCTGCTTACCAGGTTTTACATTACGATATTTCTTCTTGGAAATATAGTTGGTTGTATTAAGATATTCTGCTTCTCTTTTTTCAAGAGTCATTTCAATACCGCCAATGCGATTGATAACTTTCTCAAAAGCAGAAAGATCCACAACACAGAATTTATCAATTTTAATATTAAAGTTTTGGGCAAGTGTCTGATATAGAAGTTCTTCTCCACCAAATGCATAAGCTGCGTTTAATTTGTTTCTTCCGTGTCCCGGAATCTCAACATACATATCACGGAGAAATGATGTTAATTTTAATTCTTTTGTCTTAAAATTGATCGTTGCAACCATCATGCTGTCAGATCTTCCATGATCACCATCTTCAGATCCCTGAGCTCCATTATCAGAGCCGACCAACAAAATATTAACAACGTCTTTATCAAATGTCAGATCTTCTTTATTTTTAATCTTAACCTTATCCATGGATTGCTTTTTTGGAGTAACTGCAGCTTCTAATCTGGCATCGTAAAATCCAAGCATACCGCCTACTACAATCGCAAAAATCAAAAAAACGCTTGTAAGCGCTGTAAATTTTTTAGAAAACATTATAAAATACCCTCCTTATTTTC
>NZ_JAGTTT010000030.1:0-30545 GCF_018223505.1 Anaerostipes sp. Marseille-Q3525 | reverse complement strand
ATAATTTTCTCATTCTAAATAAAAGTGTAGCACATTTCCAGAAATCCATCAAACTCCACTCATACAATGACAAAAAAGCTCCTTTCATCTGAAATAGATCCCTTGTTGCAAAAAACACTTTTGTGTACTAAAATCGAAATAATAAAATTATTAAGACGAGGTAACTAACAATGATTGAAATCCGAAAATTTGAACCCGATGATACAGACACAGCGATCAAAATCTGGAACGAAGTTGTCGACGACGGCGTTGCCTTTCCTCAGTTAGATGAATTAGACCATGAAAGTGGTCTTGCTTTCTTTGAAGAACAGACATATACAGGAATCGCTGTTGATTCTGATACAAATGAGATTGTTGGCCTTTATATTTTACATCCAAACAATGTTGGCAGATGTGGTCATATCTGTAATGCAAGTTATGCGGTTTCTTCTGCTCACCGTGGAAAGCAGATCGGCGAATTTCTTGTCACAGACTGTATCAAACGTGCTCCTGAATTTAATTTTAAGATCCTTCAGTTTAATGCGGTTGTTGCAAGTAATAAAGCAGCCCTGCATCTATACAAGAAACTTGGATTTATCCAGCTTGGTGTAATTCCAAAGGGATTCTTATTAAAAGATGGTACTTATGAAGATATTATTCCTCATTATTTGGAATTAATAAAATAATATTATGAAAGAAAAAATCTGAAATCCCTTTTCTCTGAGATTCCAGATTTTTTCTTTTACCTTACTTTGATCCACTCCTGATCTTCTTTCTTCTCGAAGCTTCCATCTCCAATTCCTAATGCAGATTTCGCTAACATATCTGCATAATCGTTATATTTATCATTGGAATGTCCTTTCACTTTTACAAACTTAATCTGAACATGCTGTTTCATTTCTTCATAAATTCTCTGATAAGCCTGTGTTCCTTCTTTTTTTGCTGCCCACTCACCTGTACACCATTTCTGGATTCCTTCATAGTCATAGTGAATTGCAAGTTTTTTGTAGCCATTTTCTTTTGCAAAACGCATGGCTGCTTCGGAACCTTTGATCTCGCCTGCTACATTACGCATCGTTGCCAGTTCTTCATCTATGTATGGATATGCAAAATAGCGTTCTTTTCCGTCATGCATCAAAACCATTCCATAGGAAAATCTCTTCTGGGAATGATCATAACTTCCGTCCACATATGCAACTAATGTGTCTTCATCAATCTGCATCAATTCGTTTGCATCGGGATTTAAAAACTCTTCCGCTTCTGCTTTTGTTTTAAATCCTTTGTATCTTGCATTTGGAAATCCCATCACCTGTGCTTTGCATGCATCCCATGACATGTAGATTCCTGGTTTTCTTCCTTTTTTTACTGCATAAAATTTTCCTGCCATATTTTTTCCTCTTTATTTCTTTGTATTTAAAGTGATAACTACATATTCGGAATGTCCGCCTGTACGGATTGGATATCCCCAGCCGCCGATTCCGGAACTTACAATTACCTGATAATCTCCATCTTGTCGGTATCCATAATTTAACTCATTCACACCGATCAGCTCTCCAAGCTGTCCTGTCGGCCAGATCTGTCCAGCATGGGTATGTCCGGATAAAGAAAGATCAATACTGCCCCAAGCCCATATAACATCCATCCTCATCTAACACAGCAAAGTGTCAGGATCAATGAAATAATATTGCTTATTTTTTCCTCCTTATCTTAGAAAAGAAAAAATCCTGCAACGCAGGATTTCTTCTCAAATTTATATTTCTAGTCGTTATCTCTTCCTCCGAATAAAATAACCAGACGAAGTAAACTAAGGATTGCCGCTGCTGCACTTGCCACATAAGTGAGTGCTGCTGCAGTTAATACCTTCCTTGTCTGTGCTACTTCATCACCATACATGATTCCTGTATTGCCAAGGATCTTTAAAGCTCTTGCTGAAGCGTTAAATTCAACTGGAAGTGTTACCAGCTGAAAGATAACTGCCAATGAGAATAACAAAATTCCGATATTCAGCAGTGTCTGGTTCATTCCAAGAACAACACCACCGATAATAAACAACCAAGATAAATTAGATCCTAAATTCACGGCTGGAACCATCGCTCCACGAATCTTTAATGGTGTATATCCTTGCTGATGTTGTACGGCATGCCCACATTCATGAGCTGCAACGCCGATCGCTGCAATGGAATCAGATCCATAAGTTGCATCGGATAATCGTAGTACCTTATTCTTTGGATCATAATGATCCGTAAGATTACCACTGACTCGTTCTACAGAAACATCGTAGATTCCTGCCTGATTTAAAATACGTTGCGCCGCCTGCGAACCTGTTAATCCACAATGGCAGCGAACTCTTGAATACCTTCGGAATGTTGAATTCATCTTAGAAGATGCAATCATTGTAATGATCACTCCGACGATGATCAAAATATACGTTGGGTCGAAATAATAACCATATGGGTACATAAATATCTCCCTTCTTTCTCTATAACATGTAGAAGATTATATCGTTCCTTCTACATGAAATCAAGGCAGTTTAGAAATATTTTATTTCTTTTTATAATCATTTTATTGAACGATTGATTCTTTATCTTTTTATAACAAAGAAGCTCTTAATTCTTCTCCAGATTTGGCACTTAAATATGCTGGTGCGATATCAAATACAGTCTTGCATCCGCTCTGTCCTTCTTTGGAAAGTTTGTATGCAGCTCTTGCATATGCAACTAAAACGCTTGATGTAAATTCTGGGTTAGAATCTAATTTTAAGCTGTATTCGATAATGTGTTTGTTTTCTTTTTCCCATCCTGTGCATCCGCTTCTTAATACGAATCCACCATGAGGGATCTTGCTGTGATCACGATCTAATTCTTCCTGACTGATGAAATGTACTGTTGTGTCATAGTCTGAGAAGTAGTTTGGCATTGTTTTGATCTCTTCTTCTACTTTCTTCGCATCTGCACCTTCTTCAAGGACTACAAAACATTCTCTTGTATGTTTCTGTCTTGTTGTAAGTTCTGGATCTTCTCCATTACGAACTGCTTCTAAGGCTGCTTCTACAGGAATTGTGTACTGTTTACCATCTTTGACACCTTCTACACGACGAATTGCATCAGAATGTCCCTGGCTGACACCTTTTCCCCAGAATGTGTAATCCTTTCCTTCTGGAAGGATTGCGTTTGCATACATTCTATTTAAAGAGAACATTCCTGGATCCCAACCTACAGAGATGATTCCAATATGTCCATTTTCTTTTGCTGCTTTATCTACATTTGCAAAATGTTCTGGAATTCTTGCGTGTGTATCAAAGCTATCTACTACGTTAAATAATTTTGCATATTCTGGTGTTTGAACAGGAAGATCTGTTGCACTTCCTCCACATAACATTAAAACGTCAATCTTATCTTTCCAATCTTCTACATCTTTGACATTACATACAGCTGCACCTTCTGTTAAAATGCTGACTGTCGCTGGATCTCTTCTTGTAAATACAGCTACAAGCTCTAAATCGTCATTCTGTTTGATCGCGCATTCAATTCCGCGTCCAAGGTTACCATAACCCATAATACCAATTCTAATCATTGATCTTTCTCCTTTTTAACTTTATTAGATTCAGTATATCATTAATGAGTTTTTCATTCAACGTATTCTTTCTGTCATTTTTTTGCTATAATAACTTTAAAAATTCCCGATAATTCTTACTTTTCGGGTCAGTTTAACAGAAATGAGGAATTTTATCATGTCATTCACCGGCATTTTCAAAGCAAAAGATGGAATCGTCGCTGTCGTCGATTCAAAAGCATCCAAAACAGAAGATGGTCAGTCTTACGAAGATCTTCATAGGAATCCAGAAAAACTATTTATATTCCAAAACGGAATCGCTACAACTTTTGGAGCAAACCAGATCCTAGTACAAAACCCCTTTGAATTTTCCTCAAAAGTTATTGCAATTGAGGATCTCGTTTATGAATATCTACATTTAAAAAATATGTTAGATGCCTCATTCTTCCAATCTCTACTCGTAAAAATGACATCCAATCCAGCCAACACGAAACCAGTGAACTTCTTGATCGGGCGAAAAATCCGGCAAGAAGAATATCTATTAGAACACCATCAAGTACGCTATTGCGCTTACGCCCAAAGACTAGGAACTCCAATGGAACATTTCTTTACTGGTGGTGATGAAAAATATCGGAAACACTTTGATAGCCTTCCCTACCTTTCACAGATCACATCTGTTGATGTATTACAGAAAACAGTGGCGAACGAATTGGATGAATTAATTCAATATTATGACAACCAAACTGAATACAATCCTGTTGGAAAGCCTGTGAAATCCTATATTTTAAGATAAAATGCGAATGGGTCTCAGAATAGAATACATACAGATCATCCAACACACAACCTACAGTTTAATTTTCGCAAAAGCCTCCGCAAATGCATTATTAATTGGCTGTTCTGCCTCTTTCTGCTGTTTCTTCAAATACCGGTTCACTTCCTTCTTACTCATTCCAGAACCCTGTTTTTCTTTTCTCTGTTTAAATGCAGACAGTTTTTCCTTATATCCGCAAACGCATACAAACTTCTGTCCTTCACCTTCTCCGACCATTTCCATTTTCTTATGACATACTGGACATCTTGCATTTGTGATCCTTGAAATTGTCTTTTTATACCCACAGGTGCGATCCTGACATACCAGACGTTTTCCATGTTTCCCATTGACTTCTAATAAGAATTTTCCACATTCTGGGCAACGATGTCTTGTCACATTATCATGTCTGAATTTTCCATCGGATGTTTTAATATCTTTGATCAATGCCTGTGTATAATCTGAGATTTCTCTCATAAATTTCTGATCATTTTGTTTTCCTTTCGAAATTGCTGTCAGTTTCTTTTCCCAGTCAGCGGTTAGTTCTGCTTTTTTAAGATCTTCTGGAACAAGTTCTAATAACTGCTTTCCTTTGGATGTGATGTGAATTTCATTTCCTTTCTTTTCAAGAAGGTAACTGTTAAATAGTTTATCAATGATATCTGCTCTTGTTGCAACCGTTCCAAGACCTTTTTTATCCATCTGATCAATTAATGTTCCTTCAGTATAACGTCCTGGTGGATTGGTTGTTCCTTCTGTCATAGAGATCGTACCAACAGAATATTCTTTTCCTTTGACTGGAATATTTCCTGCTTTGATCATATCTTTTGATCCTGTTTCTTCTTCGTAAAGTTCTCTCCATCCAATTTGTTTGATATTCTCTGCTTTTGCACGGAATAACTCCCCATTTACACTTGCTTTTACAGAAAGTTGTTCGGAAATTGCTGGTTCAGATAAAACAGCTAAAAATCTTGCAACAACCATATCGTAGATCTTTCGTTCATCAGAGCTGAAACTTGTCAAAGATGCATACTGTTCTGTTGGAATGATCGCATGATGATCGGATACTTTCTTATTGTTGATAAAACGACTGCTTGCTTTAATCTCTTTTCTTAATAATGCCGCTGCTGCCTTTTTGTATGATCCATTCTGACACGCTTTGATCCTGTCTTTTAATGTCTCTGTCATATCATTGGTTAAATATCTGGAATCTGTTCTTGGATACGTCAATACTTTGTGATGCTCATAAAGGCTCTGCATGATATTTAATGTCTGTTTTGGTGAGAATCCATAGCGTTTGCTGGCTTCTTTCTGCAGTGTTGTCAGATCGTAAAGTTCTGGTGCATAATTCTTCTTCTCTTTTTTGGAAACTTCTGTGATCACAAGATCATGACCTCTTAATTTCTTTCCAAGTTCCTCTGCCCATTTCTTATCGGAAATTCTCTGGTTCCCTTTTTGATTTTCCCATGTGAAATTCATTCCTGTTGCAAAAATCTTATATCCATAATATTTCTGAAGTTTGAAATTTCGAATTTCCTGCTCACGATTCATGATCATTGCCAGCGTTGGTGTCTGCACACGTCCGCAAGATAACTGTGCGTTATATTTACATGTCAAAGCTCTTGTCGCATTGATTCCAACTAACCAGTCTGCTTCTGCCCTTGATCTTGCCGCACGAAAGAGATTGTCATATTCTTTTCCCTGTTTTAAATGTGCAAAACCATCTTTGATCGCTTTATCTGTTACCGAAGATATCCACAAACGATAGATCGGTTTCTTATTTCCTGACATCTGTAAGATCCATCTGGCAACCAGTTCTCCTTCTCTTCCAGCATCAGTTGCAATGATCACGTCTTTGATGTCATTTCGAAGAAGTAGTTTCTTCACTGTCTGAAACTGTTTGGATGTCTTTTTTAACACAGTCAATTTCCAGTGTTTTGGCATCATTGGAAGGACATCCATATTCCATTCTTTATACTCTTTTCCATACTGCTCCAGATCTGCCAAAGACACTAAATGTCCTAATGCCCATGTTACAATATAATCATTTCCTTCGATATAACTATGCGTTTCCTTCTTACAGCCAAGAACTCTCGCAATATCACGCCCAACCGAAGGCTTCTCCGCTAATACTAATCGTTTCATTTTATTCTTTAAACCTTTCTAAAATTATCATCTCAAATTTATTATCCCGACCATTTTAACATATTTTGTGATATACTGAAACAAAGATATTTTATCGTACTTTTAAAGAATTGAGGTATTTACATATGAAATTAATGATCGCATCCGATATTCACGGATCTGCTTATTATTGTAGACAATTAATGGAAGCTTATAAAAAAGAACAGCCTGATAAATTACTTCTCTTAGGAGATTTACTTTATCACGGACCAAGAAACGACCTTCCAAAAGACTACGCACCAAAACAAGTCATCGAAATGCTAAATTCCATCAGTGACCAGTTGATCTGTGTGAGAGGAAACTGCGAAGCCGAAGTCGACCAGATGGTACTAAACTTTCCTGTATTAAGTGAATCCTGTATTCTATACATCGACGAACAAACAATCTACGCAACCCACGGACACATAAACTCACCAGCGAATCCTCCAAAATTACATAACGGAGATATTCTGTTAACTGGGCATACACATATTCCAGCTTGGGAAGAATATGATAACTTTTTGTATTTAAATCCAGGATCTGTGTCAATTCCTAAAGAAGAATCTGAACATGGCTATATGATTTATGAAGATAAAAAGTTTTTATGGAAAACTTTAGAAGGTGACATATATCATACCCTTTAATTCTTTTCGTTTCTCAAATAAATATTATTCACTTTTTTTACTTTTAGGAAGTACTAAACTCAAAATTAATGACACTACAAAGACTCCCGCAACTGCATTCCCATTAAAGATATCCCCAACTTCCTTCGGAAATGCTGCAAAAAAGTTTCCAGATGTCTGAGTCAGTCCAACTCCGATACAAAATGCTAAAGATACAATCACCATTGTACGATCATCAAACTCACATTCTTTTAACATCTTGATTCCTTCATACATGATAGATCCAAACATCATAACCGTACATCCACCAAGCACTGCCTGTGGGAGAGAATTAAAAAACGCTCCCAGTGGTGGAAATAACGATGCTAGGATTAAAATCAATGCTCCCATTAAGATTGTAAATCGATTAATAACTCCTGTCATTGTGACAAGTCCAACATTCTGGCTGAATGATGTTAATGGAAGACATCCAAAACAACCAGAAATCGCACTGGAAAATCCATCAGCTGCTAATGATCCCTGTAATTCTTCCATTTCAATATCTCTTCCGAGTGCTCCAGTACAGATGGCTGTTGTCGCACCCGTTGTCTCTGCTGCTGATACAAGGAATACGATCGCAATCGTAAAAAATGCTCCAAGATCAAAGACTGGTTTAAGGCTTGTAAAGAATACAAGTTTCGGAATACTTACAACGCCAACCTGTGCGATTGTTTTTGAAATTCCAGAGAAATCAACCAGTGGTGCAATTCCTGCAACGGTAAAGATCACAGAAAGAAGGTATCCTAAGACCAGTCCGACTAATACATTTAAGTTCTTATATACACCTTTTAAGATGTATCTGGCTGCAAGACAGACGATCAGTGTAAATGCTCCGATAAAAAGATGATACCATGATCCAAAATCTTTGGCTCCATCTCCGCCTCCCCAGGAATTCATTCCTACGGATAGTAAGGATAATCCGATCGCGATAACAACACAGGCCGAAACAACAGGTGTTAAAAATCGTTTCCAGTATCTGGCACTTAAACCTACGATTCCTTCAAAAATACCTCCGGCAATGACCGCTCCTACCATTCCTTCATATCCAAGATCTGGATTTGTACAAATCATCAATAAACTTCCAAGGAAAGTAAAACTGACTCCCATAACGATCGGAAGCCTCGATCCAATCTTCCAGATTGGGTATAACTGAAGACAAGTACCGATTCCTGCAACAAACATCGCACATTGTAATAACTGTGTGATTTCTGCTCCAGTCAAATGATGATTCGTTCCATGTACAAATGCTGCACTACACACGATCAGTACTGGTGCAAGATTGGATACAAACATTGCCAGCACATGCTGCAGTCCAAATGGGATTGCTTTAGATAATGGAACTCTTCCATTCAACTTGTAAATATTGTCTGCACTGACATTTTGATTCTGATTTTCCATATAAATTTTAATCCTCTTTTTCTTTCTTAACCCTTAATAATATCATCGATCGTATCAAATGGGATTCCTTCATTTTCCCCATTGTCTTTATGCACATGCACAATATCATCTTCTTCCAGACATCTTGCAAATTCAATCTGCATAAAAATACCTTTGATTTCTCTTCCATTTAATGTCTTTACGATCACATGATCATTTTGTGAAAGAAAAAGTTCTTCTTCATTTCCTGCTTCATTTTGTTTTACCAGTTTGACTCCTGGTAATACGTTTGTAAATTCCATAAAAGTTGCTCCTTATCTTATAATTTCAGAAAAAACTTCATCAATTGTTCTTTGGCTTTGTTATATGGCATATAGCGGATTGGAATGTCGATCTTGTCTGATTTTTTTATGATGCTTTTTTCATGTGTAAAAGTATCAAAGCTTTTCTTTCCGTGATAAATTCCCATTCCGCTGTTAGAAACTCCTCCAAATCCTAGATATGGAGTTGCAAGGTGGATGATCGTATCATTGATACAGCCGCCGCCAAAAGACAACTGTGAAAGTACATCTTGTTCTACTTTATCATTTTCTGTAAATAAATACAATGCCAACGGTTTCTTATGATCTCTGATATAAATGATCGCATCTGCTAATTTGTCATATGTCATCACTGGAAGTATTGGTCCAAAAATTTCTTCCTGCATAACATTTGATTTTTCTTTTACATTCACAAGAATCGTTGGTGCGATCTTTTTTAATCTCATATCGCCATAACCGCCTTCTACGATTTTTTCATGTTTCATAAGATCCATGATCCGCTGATAATGTCTTGTGTTGATCATAGATGGATAATCCTTATTAGACAAAGGATGTTTCCCGATCATTTTGTTGATCCAGTATTTTAAGTAAAAGATCAGCTCACTTTCTGCTTTTTTATCTACCAAAATATAATCTGGTGCAACACATGTCTGCCCACTGTTTAGAAATTTTCCAAAAACAATTCGCTTTGCTGCCAGTTTGATATCTGCACTTTCTTCTACGATACAAGGACTTTTTCCACCCAATTCTAAGGTTACCGGTGTTAAATGTTTCGATGCTTTTTCCATCACGATCTTGCCGACTTGTTCTCCTCCAGTATAGAAAATATGATCAAATGACTGTTCCAGAAGTTTTTCACTGATCTCTACACCTCCATTGATCACAGCAACGTAATGAGATGGAAAAACTTCACCAATCATCTTCTTTAAAAGATTCGCACAATGCGGTGCATGTTCCGATGGCTTTAAGACACTGCAATTTCCTGCAGCAATCGCTCCAATGAGTGGTTGCAGGGATAAAAGAATTGGATAATTCCATGGTGCAATGATCAGAACCTTTCCAAGGGGTTCTTTGATCTTAAAACTTTTGGATGGGAACTGGGCAAGTGGTGTTTTTACCTGTTCTGGTTTCATCCATCTTTTCAGATTTTTCTTTATATAAGAAAGTTCACTTTTTACCATACCAATCTCTGTCATATAGGACTCAAAGCATGATTTTCCTAAATCTTTATACAATGCATGTTCGATTTCTTTTTCATGTTTTTTGATTGCATATTCCAGACGTAAAAGTGCTTTCTTTCGAAATTCATAATCCTTTGTCTTTTGGCTTTGAAAAAAATGTTCTTGTCTTTTTAACATCTGATTGATCTCCATGGTTTTCTGTATATTTGTAAATACACTTATCATTTAAAAATAGATTCTTCCTGAAAATGCTACATGAGCAAGTTCATAAAATGTGCTATTCTTTGGACAGATTGGCTTATACAGTGGATCTGCCACAATGATCTTTGCGTTTTTCAGTTCTTCTTCCATTGCTTCTTCTCCAAGTACTACTTTATCCTTCTCTCCAATCAAAGCTTCACATTCTTTTAATGGGCATAGCACACGCGTTGAGTGTCCATAGTGTTTTTCAATCCCTGCTGCAAGTGATCCCATAGTGACAGGCTCTCCGATCAGAGTGATCTTGGCTTCCTTTGGCATACGTTTTTGTAAATATACAGCTTTTTGATTTTCCTTCTTTGTAACTGCAAGCTCCAATGCATTACAAATATCTTCTGTCAACCATTCATTTGGTGTCCCAATCACATAAGGAATTTTGTATGTTTTCCAAAGAATCTTTGCTGCACGAAGCCCCACTGCTGATACAACTAAATTTACAGCTGCTTGTGCTGATCTTTGCAGTGTTTCTAAGTCATCTCCCATTGCCCATGAGGACATCACTTCCCATCCGCATTTTTGCAGATTTTGTTTTAATATTTCTACATTTTCCTGTGGCCCAAAATCAAGAGGGGTTACTCCTAACAGATTTACAGCTTTTGAAGTAGAATCTTTTTGATCTTGTTTCTCTGGATCTTTTACAAAACGTTTTGCGATTTCTTCCAATGCGATCCCTGCTCCATACACATAATCATTCATGCCATTCGTTGGCACTGAAAATGTTGGAATCCCGGTTTCTGCCTCGATCACATGGGCAATTGCAGGGAAATCTGTTCCATTCATAAATGGAATTGGTGAACCTGCTAATGCGATAAATTTTGGATGCAGTTGTTTGGCTGCATGCTCAATATCATCAATAAATTTTTGATCATTTCCCATGATCGCATCGATTTCCGTCAGACCAGAAATAAAAATCAAGCTATCCTGATCGTACCAGCGAAGTTCATCATGAGTATTGTAGGTGGAGTTGCATCCAGAAGGATCGTGCATCACTGTCATGCCACCTAATTCATACAATGCAGAACACACGCCTGACACGTCAGCTGTATAAATCGGTATAATTCGATAAGATTGTCTCATAAGCAGCACTCGCACCCCCATCCCTTTTGTATTACTAATTTTTGTGTATCTTTTTCCTTAAGATATGCACCCATCATAAGTTCGGCCGTTCGTCTGATTCCATCAAATCCATATAATCCTTCTCCCTGTACAAGATTGACAAAATGACGGCTTTTGCTAAAATATGCGGCTTTCTGTCCGATCGCAAGTACTTCTTCACTGCCGCCTCTTGGCAATACACGCATCTTTACTTGGATCGTTGCAATGAGCTCAAGTTCTGGTGCATGTTTTTGAAGCCAGATAAAATCGTCCTTTTCTTCTGGATTGATCGCATCCAGATAGACTGATTTTACACAAAAACCATGGGTAATGAGCAATTTTGCCAGTCCAAGAGGTCTTGGATGGTATAGATAATCCAATGTGATCGGCATATCTTTGATCAAATCTTTTGCTTTGGCAAGTGCTTGTTCACATGATTGTCTTTCTTGTTTTCGTTCATCTTCTGTAAGTTCTGGTAAACCAAGAGTATCTGTAAGCTTCTTTAACTGTTCTTCTATTTCATCATAATCAAAACTTCCAGGAAGATACAAGCACTCGCGTCCAAGACGCCTTGCCTGTGTCTCCATTCCGTATTTTCCAGCTGGGTAGCAGTTTATAAACAGTTTTCCCTTGCTCATTTCCATTATATCCTGCCAATTTTTACATTTTGGCAACTCAAATATTCTATAATTATATTTCTTTAATAAACGTTTAATATCGCTGCTTTCATCCAGAGCAAAATCACTTCCCAATACAGATACTGTTTTATCATATGGTTTACACTCTATAAGAGGATCATACATTGCTTTTCGAAGCTTCTGATCTGGAGTTAATCCATGTTTTTGCATGATTGGGTCCATATAGCAGCGAATAAAACAGATATCAGGGAAACGTTTCTCTAATTCGCTATAAATATAGTCAAGATTACTTCCAACAAAATGGTGAAGGCAAACCGTAAAGAGTAAAACAGCTTTGGGATGATCGTCTCGTTTCTTTAATACATCTGTCACACCTTCGATGGTAATATCTTCCAGATTCCCATTTAAGATATTTTGCTCCTCTACGATCACAAAGGAAAAACGGTCTGCTGCATTCATTTCCGCTGCAGTGAGGACGACACCTCGCATACAGTTATCTGCACAGACATAGATCTGAATGGATTCTGGAAGTTGCATTCCTGTGTGTACGATATTCCAGTTCCCGTGCACTGGAGAATTATATTCAAGTTCTGAAGCAAACGGAGCTGGGAATGATGCATCTTTTATTTTTACCATCGCATCTTTTGGATCAATGGTTTCACCTACACGACGTAACATTAGATTCCCTCCCCGCATATGCGATATATCTGCCTTGCAAGCACACGATATTCCTCTGCCATTTCACTTTCTGGATAACACTCCAGCAATGTTTTTTTCTGTTCCTCTGCTAAGATTACCTGCTCACTATGTGATAATGTGCCAACAATTGTTGTTTGAAAATCATCTGCCAGCTCTTCTACTTTTTCTTCTTCTCTAGGAACGTCTCTGCGATTTAGAATAAGGCCTCCAAGTTCAGCATATCCACGATTTTTGAAGTTATCCACTGCCATGGCTATATTGGCTGCTGCATGAATTGCCATATTTTCTCCGGATGTAATGATAAATACTTTATCTGCGTAACCGCCTCGCATCGGCATGGAAAATCCGCCGCATACGACATCTCCTAATACATCGTATAAAACCACATCTGGCTTGTATACATCATATGCACCAAGCTCTTTTAATTTTTCAAGAGCCGTGATGATCCCACGCCCGGCACATCCAAGTCCCGGTGTCGGTCCTCCAGCTTCCACACAGATCACGCCGTTATAACCAATGCGTATCATATCATCAAGTTTCAATGCCTGTTTTTTCCTATTATATAGATCAAGCACTGCCGGAACAGCTTCTCCATGACAGAGTAATATCGTAGAATCCGCTTTTGGATCACAGCCGATCTGCATGACCTTAAGTCCCATTTCTGACAATGCTGCTGCCACATTGGAAACGGTCGTTGATTTTCCAATTCCACCTTTTCCATATACTGCTATCCTGATCACTTACATCTTCCTCCTATTTAACAGATTCTAGGTAAAAGCTCTCCTCCCGGCTGTGGAAGTAATGCCTGTGTACCGATCTCTGTCTCCATGATAACTCTTCCAGCTTCTTCTTCCATAACTTCACCAATGATTGCTGCATTTGCTGAATATGGACATTTTTTCAATGTTTCCACGATTGCTTCTGCCTCTTTCTTTGATGCCATGATAACAAGTCTTCCTTCACATGCCAGATATAATGGTTCTAATCCAAGCATGCCGCAAACTCCTTTTACTTCTGGCTGTACTGGAACCGCTTCTGCATTTAAACGGATTCCTACATTGCTCTGGCCTGCGATCTCATATAAGACAGTTCCTACACCACCTCTTGTCGCATCGCGGATAACATGCAAATCATGTGTTGTATCCATCACTGCTTTGACTGTATTCCATAAAGGTGCACAATCGCTCGTCACATCTGCGTCAATTCCAAAATCTTCTCTCTCTAACAAGATTGTACATCCATGTCGTCCGATATCACCTGTTACAATGATCGCGTCTCCCGGTTTTGCCAGTTCTCCACCGACTGTCACACCTTCTTCGATCTGGCCCATTCCAGTCGTTGTGATAAAGACTCCATCAACCTGTCCTTTTCCTGCAACTTTTGTATCTCCTGATACGATATGCACTCCGGCTTCTTTTGCTGTTTTTTCCATCGCTGTAGCGATCTCTTCAAGTTTCTCCATTGGATATCCTTCTTCGATCACAAAAGCACAGGTAAGGTACAATGGTTTAGCTCCCATACATGCAAGGTCATTTACAGTTCCACAGATAGAAAGTTTCCCGATATTTCCTCCTGGGAAAAATGCTGGTGATACGATAAATCCATCGGTTGATACTGCCATTTTTCCTGCTGGTGGGACTAAGACTGCTGCATCATCTGCTGTCAGATCATCATTTGCAAAATGTGCTTTAAATACTTCATCGATCAATTCAGATGTCTGTTTTCCACCGGCACCATGTGCCATCGTTACTGTTTTATTTTCCATGTTGTTTTTTCCTTCTTTCCTATTTAAACGCTGGTAATTCTTTGTACAATTATGAATACTGATAGTATGCAGAACAGGCTCCCTCTCCAGATACCATACAGGCTCCGACTGGATGCTGTGGTGTACAACCTTTTCCAAATACTTTGCAATCAGATGGTTTGCATTTTCCCTGAAGTACATCCCCACAACGACATGCTGGGTTTGGTTTTCCTTCGATCTTTGGCATCTGGTATTTGATCCTTGCATCGAAATCCTGCCAATCTTTTCTTAATTTCATTCCGGATTTAGGGATAATACCAAGTCCTCTCCATTCACAGTCACATGCTTCCATCATCTCATCGACAAGTACCTGAGCTTCCTTGCTTCCATCCCGTGTTACCACACGTGGATAGCAGTTTACAAAAAATGGCTTTCCTTCCTGGAATTTTACGAGTGAAACCGCCAGTGCTGTTAACAATTCTTTTGCTGTAAATCCAGCCACAACTCCGCTGATTCCTTCTTTGGTCAAGTCTTCACACAGACGTGTTCCTGTGATCGCATTAACATGTCCCGGATATAAAAATACATCGGCACTGTTCTTTAATTTTTCATAAGCTTGAGGCATCGTTTTGTTTGCAACCAAAATAGAATAATTATCAAGATGATCTTCTCTGGCTGCCTTGACAGAAAGACATCCTGCTGGTGTTGTTGTTTCAAATCCAACAGATAAAAATGTCACCTGTTCTTCACTATGTTCTTTAGCATATTTTTCAGCATCTGCTGGTGAATACACGACATGAATCTTCGCGCCTTGTTCTCTGGCTCCTGCAAGACTCATCTTTGTTCCAGGTACTCGTACCAGATCGCCAAATGTACAGATCGTTACATCTTTTTCTAATGCAAGGTATATCGCCTCATCGATAAAACTAACTGGTGTGACACAAACTGGACAGCCCGGTCCTGAAATCAGTTCTACCTGTTTGGGAAGAAGTTTACGGATTCCAAGCCTGAAAATCTCGTGTGTATGCGTTCCGCACACCTCCATGATCCGCACTTTCGGACCATCATAAGTTTCTATGATCTCTCTGGCTGTTTTCATGATAAGAATTCCTCCATTAACTCTTCTGTCTCGTTATCATCTTCATCCGTGATCTTTGCAATTGCTACACCTGCATGAACCATAACATAATCCCCTGGTTCTAAATCTTCTAACAATTGGGCAGAAATCTCTCTTTTAGCCCCGTCTGCATCGATCACTGCTGTTCCATTATTTATTTTTACTACTTTCGCTGATAAACCTACACACATTATTATATCCTCCTATTATTTTGTAACTGATACATTCCATATGCCGCCTGTCCGATCGCGATTCCTCCATCATTTGGTGGAATCATACGATGTCGCAATACGGTAAATCCTTCCTGTGCCAATTGTTCTTCTGTCAAACGCAGCAATAAACGGTTTTGGAATACTCCACCGCTCAGGGCTACCTTATCTCTGCCGCTTTTTTCTTTTGCTTTGATACAAGCGGCGGTAATCTGTTGCGCTAATATCTCATGAAACAGATATGCAAGTTTGTTGCTGTCTTCCCCTTGTAGTTTTGCTTCTGTGATCTTTTCTACAAGCATCTTTGTATTTAAGATCAACCGTTCTTCTGTTTCATATATTAATATATCTACTAATTCATTTTGTTCCTGTAAAATATTTTGTTGTTCATATGCTTCTGCTGCAAACTGTAACGCTGTCGATGCTTCTCCTTCAAACCCTGATTTCAATCTGATTCCAAGGATCGCACTGACTGCATCAAACAGTCGTCCAACGCTTGTTGAAACTACCGCATTGATCTTACGATCTGCCATAGTAAACTGAACTTTGCTTTCCTGTTCGCTACAAAGACCAAGTTTCTCTATGATCTCCCATGCTTTTTTGCGGTCTTTCGTATAACCATAGATCATGGATACCGCAATACGCCATCCTTCTTTTGCAGAAGCATCTCCACCAATCTGTAAAAATGGAGTGATACTTCCAAATCTTTCAAAGCTTTCATAATCTGCAAGCAAGATTTCTCCACCCCAGATCGTGCCGTCTGTTCCATATCCGGTTCCATCAAATGAAACTCCAATAACTGGATCTTCACAGTCATTTTCTGTCATACAGGATAAGATATGTGCATAATGATGCTGCACTCGGATAATCGGATAGCCTAGCTCTTCTGCCACAACCGTAGAATTGTATTTTGGATGCAGATCACAGACTACAGCCTGTGGTTCTACTTCCAACAATGTTTGAAAACGATGGATCGTTTCTTGCAATGCTTTTACGGTTCTTAAATCTTCTAAATCCCCTACATATGGTGACTGATAAAATCTGCTGTCCACGCCGATACAAAATGTATTCTTTAATTCGCCGCCAACCGCCAGCACCTGGCCTTTCCAATCCGTGGATGTCATAAATGGCAATGGTGCATAACCTCTGGATCGACGGATCATATATGGTTCATTTTTGTAAAAATCCATAACCGTATCATCGGAACGAATTCTAATCTTTCGGTTATGCGACAACATTGCATCACATAAATTGGATAATTCAGAAATCGCTTCGTCGTCCTCACGGCAGATTGGTGCACCAGAAGTATTTCCACTGGTCATGACCAAAAGTTCTGGCATTTTGATTTCATCATCGTATTGAAAGATCAATAACTGTACTGGTGCATATGGAAGCATCACACCAACTTTTGGATTCCCTGGTGCTACGGAAGATGCTAATTTCCCATCATTTTCTTTATCTAATAACAAGATTGGTTTTTGATGTCCTGTAAGAATTGCTTCCTGTTCCTTTGTCACGACACATTCCTGTTTCACAACTTTTTCATCTTTCGCCATCACTGCAAATGGCTTTGCCGGGCGTTTCTTTAAGATTCTCAGACGTTTGACTGCTTCTTCATTTGTCGCATCACAGCACAGATGAAAACCTCCGATTCCTTTGATCGCTACGATCTTTCCTTCACTGATCATCTTTCGTGTATATATAATTGCATCTCGTCCTCGTTCTTTTCTGCCGATCAAATAGACTTCTGGTCCGCATTCATTACAGCACACCGGCTGTGCATCAAAACGTCTGGATTTCTCGTCTGTGTATTCCTTTGCGCACTCTGGGCACATCGGAAATTCTTTCATACTTGTACGTTCTCTGTCATATGGCAGTGCATCCAGAATCGTAAGCCTTGGACCGCAACAGGTGCAGTTGATAAATGGATGCAGATATCGTCTGTCTTTTGGATCAAACAACTCTTTTTTACATTCATCACAGATTGCGATATCTGGGGAAACAAAGATTTCTCCTTTTGTTTTTTCACTCTCAATGATATCAAATGTTTCAAAATGCAGTTCGTTCTCTTCCGTAATGTCTTCTATATTTATTTTCAAAATAGCTGCTCGTTTTGGTGGATTTTCTTTTAATCCATTTAAAAATCCTTCGATCTTCTCTTTTTTACCTTGCGCATAAATTTCCACATATGGTCCCTTATTACAGACCGTTCCATAAATTCCATGTGCTGTCGCTTGACGGCTGACTGTTGGTCTAAATCCAACACCCTGAACAATACCATATACGCGAATGCGCCATGTCATTTCACTTTTATACACTCTTTTCTCCTATCGTATCGTGCTAATCTTCTAATCCTCTTGCCTCTGCCAAATGCCCTGATACTGCAAAATGTATTGTATCAATAAAATTTCCGTCAAATTTTGGTGTCATTCGTTTCATACATGGATCTGCATAAATGACATCATACGCTTCCTTTTCCACAAGATTGATATAATCATCTTCATCACGTAAATGCAGATCCGTGTCTTTGCGAAGTTCTGGTTTCATCATAAACCAGCTTGCAACTGTTACTTGTGCATCGGGTGCTTTTTTTAATATTTCTTCACGAATTGCACATCCGATCACCTGCTGTTGTACGATCAGTATCTTTTTTCCATGATAATCCATATCACAAACCAGTTCATCGACTAGTGGATAACCCATTTCATATGGTGTCCCATACGTTCGTTCCAAATACTGAGCTGCTTTTATGGCAGCTGGCGATACAACAATATTTTTTTCTACATTAGAAACTGATTTTACATCATCAAGTCCATTTCCCATCCCATAACAAACCGCTGTTTTCCCTTCTTTTGCAAAATGTTCTCTGATACGGTCTGCTGCATGCAGATCACTGACATCCTGTGGGGTCATTCCAAGAATACCGATTCGATCCTTTACCACTTCTTCTTTTTGACCTGCAAATGTAAGAAATAACTCCATCCATGCCTTTTCTTCACCCTCATCATACAATGCCATTCCATCTGTATCCACAGTCATGATCGGAAGATCTACTTTTTTCTCTGTCATACGTTTTAACGCATGGTAATCTGTTCCGATCACTGCTGGAACTGGTGTCCCGATGATCGCTGCAAACTTTGCATCCAATTTTGTCACTGCATCCGCAAGTTTCGCTACCAACTTATCATCACGTCCAAGGATTGCGTCCATGTCACGAAGTCCCGCACTAAATAATGCACTTTTACTCTCAAACCATCGTGGCTCATCAAATCCACAGATATTTCCGGTACAACCACCAGCATCGCAAATGGCGATAATTCCACCAAATTCATATAATACAGACACCGCTCCTGACTGATCTGGTGCAAATGGTGTCAGATATTTTCTTAGTCCTCTCATGTTACACCTCCATCAATTCCTCAAATAGTCTGCGTACACCTGCATATCCAAATGGCTGTCGTTCTTCGTTCCAGAGTACATTTGGACATTCTTTGTGATAATATCCTGCATCTTTTCCTATGGTCATATTAACACCAGAGTCTTTTCCATCATAATAAAGCATCGTTGGTTCCAGATTTGAAAAAACTTTTGTTTCCGGACTGATCTGTGCTAACTGTTTTACATAGATAAAGTTTTCTCCAGATAATGTTCCATAAATCTCTGGCACACGAAATCCATAACGTACCAGTGCAAGTGCAAGTTCAAATGGATCTCCATTCATCCATTCTCCGACCGCAAATGATGCATCCGGATGAGCTTCTTTAAATTTTGCGACTGCATCTTCGGCTTCTTTTCGTGGTTTTTCATCATCAAACTCGATACCTAATGCCGCTCCAAATGCACGATACTGACTGCCGATCTTATCGATCTGATAGAGTCTTCGCAGCTCGATATATGGAATTTTTAATCGATCATGAAAGTCTTCGGCTGCAAAACGTGCTTCCGGATGTAATACCAGATTAAAGTTTGCTTCCGCCATCGTCTGATATTCCTCGTAATCTTTACATCTGGAAATCTCATGGATTGTCTTTACCCCTGCTCCATGAAGCAGATCATATAGCTCACAATCATCAATGATCGGTGAAAAATAACCTAATAAATTCACTACATTTCCTTTTTTCTTCTTTGGTTCCAAGAGTGAATAAATAGACTGACGAACATGCACCATTGGCGGCTTTCTTCCTTCTCTTGTCAGAGCATACATATAGCATGGCTTAACAGGAATTTTGGCATATTCCTCTGCTTTACGACAGACACGCTCCATATCCGTTCCAAGCAATGCATCCACACATGTAATACAGATCATCACAACAGATGGCTTCTTCTCAAGTCCCTCACAGATTTCTGCAACTGCTTTTGGAATCTTTTTTAAATGTCTTCCCGTTACAATATCCGTCTCATCCATCAATAGATAATAAAAACGGTCATGATAAGCTCTCATGGAACTAAGCACGGATGTATTACGTCCACAACACCCTGGAGATACGATCAGCATAATTGAATCCGGAACCGCAAGCCCTGCACGTTTAACACCAAATCCTTCTGCTCCTGGAGAGTTGAATGCCAATGTTGCCGGAGAACTATAGATTAAATGTGTATGGGAAATCAACTGGTCAGGAATCTGTTCTTTTCCTAATTCATTTAGCTCTTTTACCGTACAAAAATATGCTTCCTGCTTCATTCTTTTTCCTCTTCCTTCCATAATAATTCGGCAAGATCAAAGAAACATTTGCTGATCTCGGATGTCGGATCACCTTCGATCACTGTCTTACCCTGTTCTTCCCAATGGATAATGTCATCACTTCTCATGACTTCACCTACGATCGGCACCCCGATCTTATCTGAAAATGTCTGTACTTTTTCTTTCTCATTTTCTACATTTCTGTGATTTAACACAATACCAAACACCTTGGCATAGCTTCGGTCCTCAAAGTTTCTGACTGCACTGGAAATATTATTGGCCGCATATAATGCCATCTTCTCTCCAGATGTAACGATCAAAACCTTATCCGCATATCCCTCACGGATCGGCGCCGCAAATCCTCCACAGACAACATCCCCTAAGACATCATACAAAACAACATCCGGTTTATAATTTTCAAATAATTCCATATCTTTAAGCAGCTGGAATGTTGCAATGATTCCACGTCCTGCACATCCAAGCCCCGGTGTTGGTCCACCTGTCTCAATACAAAGAATTCCTCCATAACCTACCTTTGAAATCTGTGCAAGCTCATCTGGTTCTTCATCTTCTTCTCTCATAAAATTCATCACTGGACGAAGCGGCTCTCCTCCTAGTAAATTGATCGTAGAATCGGCTTTTGGATCACAACCGATCTGAATGACACGTTTTCCCATACTGGCAAAAGCTGCCGCGAGATTGGATGTTACTGTGGACTTTCCAATACCACCCTTTCCATAGATTGCTACTTTTAACATGTTATCCTCCTATTATAATAAGAAAAAATCCTACTCGGACGGCTTCTTGCTTTATAGAATTTTCCTATAAAATAAGAACCATCTCTCCGGCAAAATGTCAGAAAAATGGTTCTATAAATCCTTATTTCGTAACTATTCCTGCTTGGATCATCCTTGCCGTCAGAGTTTTCTTATTTATCTATATTAAAATTGTTCTAATAAATTACGGTTTTATCTTCTCCACCAAATGCTTTGCAGATGTATGGATTAGATGTTTTAATTTTATCATTTACTAATGGTTTTCGTCAATATAAACTCCGTAGTATGAGTCAGAATTTTATTGCCACCTTTTATTTTTTTCGTTATAATAAATCTGTTTTATAACAACAATATCTTTGCAACGAAAGGATTTATACATATATGAAACGTAATATCAGATTAACAATCGAATACGATGGTTCTCGTTATCAAGGATGGCAGCGACTTGGTGGTGATTCTAGTGCCAATACAATTCAGGGAAAGCTTGAAGCTGTCCTATCAAAAATGACTGGAGAAGATGTCAATATTAATGGTTCTGGTCGTACCGATGCAGGTGTTCATGCTTATGGACAAGTGGCTAATTTCCATACAAACTGTATGATGTCTCTTGGTGATATCAAAGAGTATCTTACAAAATATCTACCATCAGATATTGGTATTGTTGAAGTTTCTGAAGCTTCCGAACGTTTTCACAGTCGTTTAAATGCAAAAGAAAAAACTTACCTTTACCGTATTGCGATTCCTGGGGTATCGAATGTTTTTGAACGTAAATATCTTTGGTATTTCCCAGAAACTTTGGATGTTAAAAAAATGGAAGAAGCTGCATCTTTGCTCATCGGAACTCATAATTTTAAGGGATTTTCTTCTATTAAAAAGACAAAAAAATCTACGATTCGTACGATTTATGATATCAAGATCAAGAAGACGAAAAAAGAAATCCAGATTACTTATACGGGAAATGGATTCCTGCATAACATGGTCCGAATTCTTACTGGAACTTTAGTTGAAGTTGGATGTGGAAAGATCAAACCTGCAGATATTACAAAGGCTTTGGAATCTACGAAACGCGCCGATGCTGGGATTACCGCTCCACCTCAAGGGTTATTTTTGGTATCTGTAGAATATTAATATTGGTTTATACAAAAATAAAACAGGGAGGTTTGCTGCTTATAAACAGTACCTCCTTGTTTCATTTTTATCTTATCTTTTTTGCAAACACACTACTTATTTGAGTGCAAAAATTTTATTCTCCCCAGACTTCCTCTGCAATTTCTTTCACTAATTTTAATTTTGCCCACTGTTCTTCTTCTGTTAATTTATTACCAATTGCGCAGGAAGCAAAACCACACTGTGGACTTAAGCATAATCGTTCCAGTGGAATATATTTTGTTGCCTGTTTAATTCTGTTGATCACTTTTTCTTTATCTTCAAGATCTGGTTTCTTTGTTGTGATCAGTCCAAGAACAACTTTCTTGTCTTCGGATACTTTCTTAAGTGGCGCAAAACCTCCAGATCTTTCATCATCATATTCAAGGAAAAGTGCATCCACATTTTCTTTTGCAAATACATAGTCTGCAACTGTATCATACGGACCACTTGTGAAGAATGTAGAATGATAATTTCCACGACAGATATGTGACGTAATTACCATATCTTCTGGTCTTCCTTCTAATGCAAGGTTGTTCACTGTAAGCAGCTGTTTCTTCACATCTTCAAGATCAATTCCTAATGCTTTATATCTTTGTTTTGCAGCATCTCCCACAATTGCTCCCCAAGTACAGTCATCTAACTGAAGATTACGGCATCCTGCTTCATAAAACTGTTTGATCACATCCTGATATGCAACCCCAAGATCCTGAATCAGTTCTTCATTTGTCGCATAATATTTTCTTGTCGTTTCAATGTTTGTTGGAACGATCATTTGCTGAAACATCTGTGCTGGTGCAGGAATTGTATATTTTGCAATTGTATTTTCATCTTCAAACTGCTTTAAGTATTTAAAATACTCCACAAATGGATGCTTTTTCGCTTTGATCTTCCCTACCAGATACGTGTCTTCTAAAGAAGCTAATTCTCCATCGAACTGTACTCCACTTCCTGTCTGTTCATGTGCTACGCCTTCAAATCCCCACATAAAATCCAAATGCCAATAAGTTCTTCGAAATTCTCCATCCGTGATCACATGATAACCTAATTCTTTTTGTTTTGCTACTAATTTTGCGATTTCTTCATTTACTATGTTATCATATACTTCTTTTGTGATCTTACTTTCTTTATATTGTGTTGTTGCTTTCTTTAATTCTTCTGTTCTTAAAAAGCTTCCTACATAATCATATCGAAATGGCTCTTTTAATTTACTCATCTGATGTTCTCCTTTGTTTGCCTTGTTTTTAAGCTATACACAGAGTATATCATCACAAAATCATTTTTTAAAATATATATATTTAACGGTTTGCCATATCTTTAAGTTATAGCAAAGAAATTCTCAGACATTAAGTAAATAGGAAAAAACCTGCATATCTAATAGACATACAGGCTCTTTTACCATACTTTACTTTCAATATTATATCTAAGATTAATTAAAATAATCCTTCCTCATTAAAATAATCGATTCTCATTGCATGACGCACATCTTTCATTGTATCCTGTGCCTTCGCTCTTGCAACTTTGGTTCCTTGCTGAAGAATTTCCGCAACTTCTGGAAGTTTTGCTTCCCACATCTTTCTTCTCTCACGGATTGGTTCTAATTCTGCCTGAAGTACTTTATTTAAGAACTTCTTCACTTTCACGTCTCCAAGTCCTCCACGCTGATAGTGAGCTTTTAATTCATCTAAATTTTTGTAGTCCGGTAAGAATTCATCAAAATATTCTGGTTTACAAAATGCATCTAAATAGATAAATACCGGATTTCCCTCTACCTGTCCTGGATCTTCCACTCTTAAATGGTTTGGATCTGTAAACATAGACATAACTTTCTTCTTAATCTCGTTTGGTTCGTCTGATAAGTAAATACAGTTTCCAAGAGATTTACTCATCTTTGCCTTTCCGTCAATACCTGGAAGTCTTAAACATGCTTTATTATCCGGAAGCACGATCTGTGGATCTGTCAGTGTTTCTCCATATACAGAATTAAATTTATGCACGATTTCTTTACACTGTTCTACCATTGGCATCTGGTCTTCTCCAGCTGGTACAACCGTTGCCCTAAATGCTGTGATATCTGCAGCCTGGCTGATCGGATATGTGAAAAATCCAACTGGGATACTTGCTTCAAAGTTCTTCTGCTTGATCTCTGTTTTCACTGTTGGGTTTCTCTGTACTCTAGCAACTGTTACTAAGTTCATATAATAAAAAGATAATTCTGTAAGTTCTGGCACCATAGACTGGATAAAGATATTAACTTTCTCTGGATCTAGTCCACATGCAAGATAATCAAGTGCTACCTGCATGATATTCTGTCTTACTTTCTCTGGATGTTCTGCGTTATCTGTCAATGCCTGAGCATCAGCAATCATAATATAAATCTCGTCAAATTTACCGGAATTCTGCAATCTTACTCGTTCTTTTAATGACCCTACGTAATGTCCAACATGCAGTCGTCCTGTTGGTCTGTCTCCTGTTAATATAACCTGTTTCATTGTCTTCTCCTTTTCCGCTTTCCGTATAGATCTTGTATCTCTTTTCTTACAATCTATACTCTTATGCTTTATTGTAAAATTAAATGCTTAAAGTGTCAATATTTCATTGTGAAAAGATTCTCTGTGTGTCCGTATCAGAAAGACATTTATTTTTGTAAAAAAGACATTTTCTATTGACTCCAGAGTAAAAAGCACATATAATGGACAAGATTGATTCTTTATTTTCAAGAAAATATGACATAAAACATCTTGAAAATATAAAAATAAGGAAAGAAGGAAATTTTAAAATGAAAAACCTATTACAAAAATGGAATAGCTTAAGTCTGATCGTAAGAATCTTAATCGGTCTGATCATTGGTGCTATTCTTGGTATAGCTGCTCCAAAAGCAACTGGACTTGTTTTACTTGGAGATTTATTCGTTGGTGCCCTTCGTGCTGTGGCCCCAATTCTTGTATTTGTACTTGTTATTGCTTCTTTAGCAAACTCTAAGAACAACGGTGCAAAAAATATGCGTATCGTTATCATCCTTTATATGGTAACAACATTTATCGGTGCCGTTGTTGCAGTATGCGGAAGTTTTCTCTTCCCAATTACATTACGTCTTGGAAAAGCTGCTACATCCGAAGCTGCTCCTCCAACCGGTGTTTTAGAAGTATTAAAGAATTTATTAATGAACATCGTATCAAACCCTGTTGATTCCCTTGTAAATGCAAACTACATCGGTATCCTTGCATGGGCTGTCGTTTTTGGACTTGCATTAAAAGCTGCAACTCCTGGAACAAAGAAAGCGCTTCACGATATCTCTGCGGCAGTTACAAAAGCTGTACACTGGATCATCAACTGTGCTCCATTCGGTATTCTTGGTCTTGTATATAACACAGTATCTACAAATGGTTTAAGTATCTTTACTGATTATGGTAAATTATTAGCTTTATTAGTTGGATGTATGTTATTTACTGTATTTGTGACGAATCCAATCATAGTATTTGGCTTACTTCGCAAAAACCCATACCCACTGATCTTAAAATGTTTAAAAGAAAGTGGTTTAACAGCATTCTTTACTAGAAGTTCTGCTGCCAATATTCCTATGAATATGGCTCTTTGTGAGGAACTTGGATTAAATGAGGATAACTATTCTGTATCTATCCCTCTTGGTTCTACGATCAACATGGATGGCGCAGCGATCACGATCACAGTTATGACGCTTGCAGCTGCACATACAATGGGAATTTCCGTTGATATTCCTACAGCAATCATCTTAAGTGTCTTATCTGCAGTTTCTGCATGTGGTGCTTCTGGTGTTGCCGGTGGATCTTTACTGTTAATCCCTCTTGCATGTTCTTTATTTGGTATCTCAAATGAGATTGCTATGCAGGTTGTTGGTGTTGGATTCATCATCGGAGTTGTACAGGATTCTGTTGAAACTTGCTTAAACTCTTCTTCTGATGTACTGCTTACAGCGACTGCTGAATTATATCAGAGAAGAAAAGCTGGGGAAGATATTGTATTGATTCCGAATAAATAAAAAACTTACGAATAAATAAAATTTGTCGAAATATATAAAAAATAGATTGTTTCCCTTGGACTCACTCTCGTTCAGATTCGCACGTAGCGGACACTAAATTCGACAGCGACGATAAATCGTCACTGCTCATTAAGTGCCGACGAGCTCATATGGTCCAAGGGAAACAATCTATTTTTTATATATTTAAATTTTGTTTATTGGTAAGCTGTAGGTATGAGTGACTGCTGATGGGAATTGGATTTTCATATCTCTCCTTCGTATTTTAATTGAAATGGAAGAAAGATTGCCTGTTCTAAGTCTTGTTCTACTTCTTTTCTCTGTTCTTCCATCATCAACTCTGTGTTTGCTGCTGTCACATAGCTTCCTTTTCCATGAACTGTTACTGTAAAGCCTTCTCTTTCTAGTTCATTGTAAGCTTTCTTTACCGTTAAGACACTGATCTTTAATTCCTTTGACAATGCACGAACCGATGGCAGCTGGTCATTTTGCTTTAGGTCTCCCTTACGGATCATTGTTTTGATCTGATCTATGATCTGCTCGTAGATTGGAACCAGAGATGATATGTTGATTATGATCTTGAAAAACACGTATCTTCAGGTATAAATAGACACAGAAATATAGATAGGAGTACGAAATGATAGAATTCCATAGGCTTTTTTCAGGTTCGCAGCAAACTTGGTCGGTTGTTTGAATCCGCGTAGCGGATGAGTTACCGAAGGAAAGTTTGCGAATCAGCGACCTGCAAAAAAGCCGTCAATGGAATTCGTTTTTCGTACTCCTATCTATATTTCTGTGTCTATTTATACTCGACGCACTACTGTATTTTCAACTTAATTTTTCCCATCCATCAATCCAAACTGTATCGTCACACAAGTAGCAATGATCAGTCCGAACATATAAAATGAATATTTCAGCACACTAAGTGGAGAAACATTGGCAAGTGCTGTGATCATCAGCATTCCTCCGTCATGTGGCATTAATGAGATAAATGCGCAGGCAAAGATATCTACCAGACTGGCAAGTCTTTTTGGTGCGATCTTATATTTTGCACCGATTTCTTTTGCGATCGGACATGTTACAATAATGGCGATCGTATTATTGACCATTGCTGCAGAAAGGATTCCGGACATTAGACCGATTCCGTATTCTGCACCACGTCTGCTCTTGATCTTATCACTGATTGCTTCTACCAGCCATTCAACACCGCCATATTCACGGACAAGTCCAATAATAGCAGATACTAAAATTGCAACCATACTGATACTGAACATATCACTCATACCATTTCCAATTGCCTGAATCCAGTCAAAGAATCCACAACTTCCAACACACAGTCCGATAATTCCTGCAGAAAGAATTCCAACAAAAAGTACAACCGCAACGTTAATTCCCATCAATGCTGCTCCAAGAACGATAAGATAAGGAAAAACTTCTATGATATTATAGCTTCCTGCCTTGATCGCTCCACTTCCAGTACCGCCGATGACTGAATAAAGGATCATTGCCACGATCGCAGCTGGCAGTGCGATAAAGAAGTTCATCTTAAACTTATCTTTCATCTCAGAACCGCATCCTTCTGCCGCCGAAATTGTTGTATCTGAAATCATAGAAAGGTTATCTCCAAAATAAGAACCTCCGATCACTGCTGCACCAACGATTGCAACATTTAAGTGTGCTCCCTGTGCCACATTGATCGCGATCGGTGCCATTGCTGCAATCGTTCCCATGGATGTTCCTATCGATGTTGCCATTATCATTTGTACACATATTGTTCTGGTCGTTACTACTAAAAGAATACATTTCTGTATCTTTTTCCTTTTGTTCATATGCTTTAGCTACAAATTTTTTTTTAGCTTCTTTTATTTCATCCTGTATTCCTGTTTTATATATAAAAGTAATCTTATATGGATCTTTATTACCATTTTCATCAAAACCACCTACAATGGCTTTTTCAACTATACTTTCAAAAACAACTCTATCAAATTCTTCCAGAATCGGATTGTTCATTATATTCTTTCTAAATTCACTAATTCTGTTAGAAATATTATCTTTTTCATCTAATTGTTTCTTAAGATATTTTAACTCATTCTTTTTATTTAATAAAGTAGTTTTTAATAATCTTTCATTTTCTTCATAAATATCTTGGGGTATTGTTCCATTCAAATATTCATTTAATAATTTATTTCTTCGCACCTTAATCTTTTGAATTGATTCATCTGTCTGTTTAATTGCCTCTTCTATTTTTTCTTTTTTTAAAATTGTTTTTATTTTTGCTAATAAATCTTCTAAGACATCTTGCTTATTATCACATAACCTATTATAAGATTCTACAAAAGCTTCTTCTAAAACACTTTCAGAAATTGCTTTTGCATTTGGACAATATTTCACTCCCTTCCTACATGGTTCTGAACAATACCATACTGCTTTAGAATATTTTGAATTACTGTGCCATTGCTTTCTTACTAAATTTTTTCCGCAATAACCACATTTTAGCATAGAACTAAATGCATATCTTCTATTGATTACAACTTGATCTGTTCCATTAGCAAGTTTCTTTGTACTTTTAGCCTTACGTAATTTCTGTGCTTTATCAAAAATTTCTTTTGAAACAATCGGTTCATGATGGTCTATTACATAATATTTATCTTCCTCTCCATTATTATGTAATCTTCGTTTTGAAATAGGATCAATCGTAAAAGTCTTCCCTTGCAACATGTCCCCTTTATATTTCTCATTTTTTATGATACCTAGAACGGTTGGTGCTGACCATTCAACATTGTTTATCGTAAAAATTCCTTTTTTATTTAGTTCATTAGCGATCACTCTTCCTCCTGCCCCTTCTAAATATCTATTGAAAATATACCTTACCGCTGTTGCTTCTTCTTCTACAATTTTTAGCTGCCTTGTTTCTTTATCAACCTCATATCCAAAACAACGATGGGATCCTACCATTTCACCTCTTTTCATTTTCATCTTAAGTCCTTTTTTCACATATGCAGAGGTATTTTCTACTTCTTGTTGTGCTACAGAACTTAAAATTGTTGTCAAAAATTCGCCGTCTTTTAACGTATTAATTTTTTCAACTTCAAAATAAACTGCCACGTTCATTTCTTTTAACATTCTGACATATTTCAATGTGTCTAATGTATTTCTTGCAAATCTTGGTATACTTTTCGTTATAATCATATCGATTTCGCCATTTGTACAATCTTCTATTAATCTTTTAAAATCATTTCTTTTTTTTACATTCGTTCCTGTGATTGCTTTATCCGCATAAATCCCAACAAATTCCCACTCATCATTTTTTTCAATTAAATCTGTATAGTACTTTATCATAGAATTATAACTTTTGATTTGATCTTCACTGTCTGTGCTAACTCTACAATATGCGGCAACTCTCAATTTACGAACTGTTTTACGAAAAGCTCCTAAAGCTACTTTATTTCCTTTTATAAATTTGATTTCCATTTTTTATCCTTTGACATATTATAATGCTACACATTTTAACGAACACAATTTTTCACGTCAAATAACTAAATCTGACACAATTTTATACTCTTCCATTAATTTCTTTTTTATCTTTTCATACTCCTTTTCATTAATTAATTCTTTTCTTAATAATTGTTTTAACATAGCTATTTGCATGCTATATTTTAATATTTCATCTTCTTCCATAAATCAGTTCCTTCCTATAAATAGAATATTAATCCTACAAGCATCCCTGGAACCAGGACCGCATTGGAATCTCACCATCTCTATGGACTGATCTGTATCAGAAGTATCATTATTTAAAGGCAACATCTTCGCCAAAGATTTTCCATTTTCTTTTTACAATCAGATATTTATCCGCTCCGATTTATCTTCTTCAACTTTGCGCCACCGTGGCGCAAAGTAAATCAAATGAATAATTCATCATCATGGCGTATCCATTGAAGGGCTTTGTTGCCTTACACGTCTTGTAGGATTATATTTAGTTATCAATGTACCATTAAGGGAATTTTTCCCTTCTACATATATCTCGATCTGATTTACCTATATGTTCGGTTTTTCAACGTATTTTTTAAAGAAATTAATTGTTCCATTTTTTGTTTTATTTTTCTCTTTATCTGTGTTATATTGGCT